>DCAJ01000117.1:43264-46770 GCA_002311455.1 Anaerolineales bacterium UBA1136
TAAATAATCATTCAATGTCTTAGTGGTAAACTCACCAACGGCAGCTCCAGCCCCGGCATATTCTGCCAATAACCTAATATCAAGCCTGTAATTTTTGAGAGTATTTTCTGATAGCCCTGCACGGCGTCGACTTTGCAGCCACACCTCTAAAGCAGCCGAGACTGAAGTATCTGATGTAAGCATATTAGATGGTGGCAAAGAGTCTAAAGAGTCTACAGACCTCTCAACACTAGTTGAAGGTACACGTTCCTTACCGCTCAACTGTCTTTTTTTATTGTAATCGAACAGGGAAAGCTGTTTGTTCATTTGCTAATTATTATTGCCTGCAATCAAGATAGCACCAAAAACAAAACCCCACAAGTTGATTACAGCACTTTTTCGTTTCTGCATGATTTACAGGTTTCACCTAATCAATTTAATTTTACCCCAGGTACTGGGGTCAGATAGTTCACGAGTAGCCAAACTAGACACCATACTCTCTTGAACAGCTACACCCACAGAATCATTGTCACTTACGGAAAGCACAAAACCATACTCATCACCACTGGTAACTGTCGTACCAAGAATAGACCATGGTAAAGCTGCTTCAAGCATGTACCCCACTCCGGTATTGCGAGACTCAATCTTGGCAGTTGAAATAGTGCCACTCTGTCCGACTGGATACCACCTATATACTTGAGTCTTCACTGAAATGTTGGAAAAACTACCCGGTGATAGACCAATCTGATAATCATCACTACTAAGTTTTCTAACCCAAGCATCATCCTCAATGTCTCTGTCAAACAGAATCTCTACACTATCTCCTTTGAAAATTGTCTCTCCAACCTCGGTCTGAACATGGATGTCGTCTCGAACGTCAATAGCTACATATAGGTACAAATCATCCCAAGCGAGCCCATAAGTAGCACTAAGATCACTAGTGTTGTTCCAGACACTTGATCCATATACAACTTGATCAGCTACGAATGGCAATATACCCCAATCATCGAGATTACCATCAATAAGTGGAGTCACTGTTGACATACTAACAATCAAGCCAGCATAATCCTCACTAACATCAATCGGGAGATAGATATACTGTGCAGACTTTAAAGTAAGGTCAGAAAGACAATTGGCTTCTACTATATCTACTACCCCCACACCGGCCTGACCAGCAAGATTAGACAGTGTGTCCCCATATTTTACTTTATATTCTACCCACCCTTCGACATCAGAGATACACTCTGTCTCAGTTGGATTCGCAGTAGCAGTAGCAGTAGCAGTATTAGAGTCCGTAGCTGGATAAGTGACCGCAACATGAGCCGTTGTTGGTACAAAAGTTGGGGTGGATGTTGGCACTCTTGTAACTAGCTTGGTCGCCCTTTGCGTTACTATGACATTACCAGTCACGGTTGTAGGAGTAACAGTAGGTATTTCAGTACCTGTCCTGGTCGGTAGACCTGTGAAAGTAGCTGACACATTAGGTTGCAAGGTAATATTACTTGGAGAATCCAATTCGCCAGTATTGTCAACAACCCCAACATCCTTAGTAGGATTCGTTGATTTGGAAGTCTTTGTCACTGAATCAGAATCCAAAAAACCACTCTCGCCGTACGCTATAAAAAACCCACCAATTACAGTAAGTAATATCAACACAGCTATAGCCAAGCCGGACAAAGCCTGCCTCCATTCGCCAGAAGAACGCACAATAGATTGGCCATATACTGGCCACGGCAACCGTGGAAAAATCCACAAAGCTATTAGTATTACTGCTATCACTCCATCTACCCACAAAGCTATGCGTAACATTCGGAGACTTGAAAATCCACCAATCACCCCTCTTGTTACTAAAACAATACCCACCAAAGACACTGCGGCAGTGACTGCAATAGCTATGGCAACAGCAAGAAACTGATGACGTGCAGTATCCCAACGCAAGAGAGAAACCAAAGGCAACTGTGGAAATAGTCTAAGCACCAACAGCAGTATTATGATCGCACAATCTATCCACAGAGCAGTCTTCAACACGCTCGTACTGTCACTTGCATGCACCAAACCACTAGTCAAAACATACATGCCTAGCAATAAGACAGCACTAGTAATAGCAACAGCTAACGCTAGAGACAGCACTCTATTGACTGGGTTTTCAGCACTCCAACCAGGAGGCCTCCATCCCAATAGACGAGCAGCGAGAAAACCATACACAGCCAGATTGATAATTATTAGGATGATAACGTTTGCTAAAGACATATTTGTTTCGTAAATTAACTAATTTAGGTAAATATGCAAATCTCCGGGTAAATCATCTTACCTTCTTACTGAAAAGCTTTGCCTGCCTTATAGATTGATATCGACTGGTTTTCTTTCACGATGAATTACCTTCACTTGTAATATTGTCCAAGGCACGAGCCACAGGGTCTACTAATGCGAGCAGTAATTGATTATCATCTTCACTCCAGTCGGAAAGCGAATCTGGTGAAAGTACCATCACAGCATACTGATGTTCCCGCTCCGATGGTAACGGTGCAAGTAGTGCTGGAGCTATATACTGCATTCCAACCTTTTCCGCCAGTAAACGCAATTCCGACTCATCTGTTGATGGTTCAAGTCTCTGAAAATTGGACCGTTCTATAGTAGTTCTAATACTATCTGCTTCATCAGCAGGCAATGTAAAACCAACCACTTTTCTGCCTCGTAACAGATCATATCCTCCCAGGCACCTCACAGACAAATTGTCAGAAACCAACTCCCAGAGCAGAGCGATTTCCGCTCCAAGTGCAGTACCTACTCCTCGTGATATAGACTCTATCACCCCGGACTTGTTAGTTTCTACTCCAATTGCGGCTAACGTTTTTGCTACTTGGGGCGACAAACCAGGATCCACGGGACTCTCAAGCAGAGGCATGAATAAGGATGACTCGTCAGCATCGACTACTACTACAGTCAACCTTAGAACTCGCCTATAAATCACTAGCGCAAACATTGGCAGGATAGCTAAATCAGTCATTCTTGTAAATGCTGATATATGACCACTAAGTATCTGTGTACTTAGAGCAAATCCTAAATGCAGAAGTGTGCCTAATAGTGCCAACACAAAAATACCGAAACCCAGATCCCAATCTTCAGGCCGACGCCATAACAACATCACTATTGTTCCTAGTAGTAGACCCACCTGTGGAGCTGTCCATAACAAATCGTGAGTTGAATTATTGTAATCAATACCACTTACATTAAAGGTACGCCACAACACTAGAGCAACAACAGTACCTATTGCAATCAAAATGAAACCAACACTGAGTACTATATCTCCTGTCATCTCATCCGGTCGAGAGAGAAATGCCCATCCTAGCAAAAGCAATGTGGAAAATGCAACGGCTCTATCTAAGGGTGGCAATAAGAGACTCTCATTTACAAATCCAAATATACCAAGTACTGCTAAGATTGCTAGACCAATACGTAAACAAAGAGCAGCTCCAGCCGCAAGAGCAAATCTACCAAAGTCAGACTGTGGCGCACGTCTATACTGA
>DCAJ01000117.1:46857-51008 GCA_002311455.1 Anaerolineales bacterium UBA1136
CTGTGGCGCACGTCTATACTGACTAAAAGATATTGCAAAGGCAGCTTCAAGCGCAAACAAACCGACAATATGGTAGATAAAACTGCCAGGTGGCAAACTTACCAATGAGATTGCTTGATTAAGAATAAACATTCTAAGACCATGGAGCGCGATTATAGCATCGTAAGATAGAGTATATGACACTGTATCAGGGCATAGGTCTTGCACCAAAACAATATCTTGACATCTCTAGAAATCTCATTAGAATACGAGAGAATAGCCGAAGTGGCGGAACTGGCAGACGCGCTACGTTCAGGGCGTAGTGACCATCTGGTCGTGTGGGTTCAAATCCCACCTTCGGCATTCTAAGCAACTAAATGTCATGGTAATACTGGAACAAAATTACAGACACAATGCCATTAATGAGCATATATGAAAACCCCAACACGGACTCGTAACAGACTGCGCATCACTCTGCCTCAAATAGTGATAACAATGGGTATCGCTGTAAGTGTTTGGTTTCTGTCGGAATTCAGTGACATGATGAAAACAAGCCAAACTATTAGGGCACAAGAAAGCCAATTATTGGCTACAGTGACTGCTCTACATGATCAACAAACCAGTTTAAAAATGACTCAGGCGTACATATCATCTGAGGCCTATGTGAAACGTGCCCTTCGCACAGAACTAAAGTATGGTCTTCCTGAAGAAACTCATATAGTAGTAATAAACTCTGCTTCTCAAGTTGAGATATCAAACTCACTAGCTGTGTCCGAACTCCCCCAAAAACAGAAACACCATTGGATGGTGTGGAGAGATTTGTTCTTCGCTCCGAACCACTGAAGCCATTATTAGGCAGATTATGCTGCCACTAAAACACCAAAACAAGTTGCGCGAACGCTATCGCCAGATACGTCCAGATTGGCGTCCCAGTGAAGAAGTGTTTGAACGAACAGTATACAATTATGCAGAAGACGATAATCGCATTCTAGATATTGGGTGTGGACGTGGAGGCTTATCCGAAAAACTAGTTAATCAGGACAAACAAGTATATGGTTTGGACATCGACTGGGATTCAATGATATCTCATCGAGATAGTCGCATTCGATTATGTGCGGGTCACAGCGACTTTCTACCTATCAAGTCATGTACTCATCAAATCATCATTTCATCATGGCTTCTCGAACATCTGTCTGACCCCCTAACTTCCTTTCGAGAAATAAGACGGGTACTAGCACCCGGAGGCCATTTCATTTTTCTAACCCCCAATAAGAATAACCCGATTGTAATGGCTAATATATTAAGTAGATTGGTGCCAAGACTACAAAGCGTATTAGTTAAGCGCTTGTATGAGCGAGGGCAAGCAGACACATTCCCAGTATATTATCTGGCAAACACTCATAAAACATTAAGAATGCTTGTACAACAGAGTGGACTACAGTTAATCGATCTTAAAACAATCAAGGATCCTACTTATATTGCATTTAACGAGATCTTGTTCAAAGCATCGATTTCATTAGATAACCTGATGCCAAAGATGTGGGGAATACACCTAGTAGGGGTATTAAAAAGACCAGACTATCCATGAGATCAACATATGTTGATCTCATGGATGTCCTTACGCATGACCTAACAGGCATCCTCTAAAAGTCTCCAACATTTTCGTCTTAGTAATAACATTGGGCAAAGCCCTGTCAGCATCGGTATAAGCATAAGTACGAAGGAGCTCTTGAATTGAATCATATTGAAGTTAATGTGCAATAATAGTACACTAGCGATTCAAACAAAACATAGACATGGGTACTACTTATGAAAACGAATATTGAAATTATCTACTGCGCATCTTGAAACTACTCTGGCAGAGCCACCAGTCTGGTGGCAGACATGTTAGATGAATTTCAGTCAGAGATTGAATCTATTAGGCTTGTTCCTTCAACCGGTGGGCTATTTGAAATAAGCGTAGATGACGAGTTAATTTTCTCCAAGAAAATGCTTGAAAGGCATGCTGAACCTGGCGAGGTCATTGATATATTTCGCAAAATAATTGCCTCAAATAAGTAAATTGTCTAATAAATAAAAGATGAGTACGGAAGGTAGAGTATTTTCTGGAGCTCGACCAACGGGCAGGCAGCACCTTGGCAATTATCTGGGTGCAATCAAGAACTACGTTGATCTGCAGGAAGACTACGACTGCATATACTGCATCGTAGATCTTCATGCGATGACTACACTCGAAGAACTACATAACATAAAGCCAAACACTGCAGAGATGGCACTTGACTGGCTAGCTGCAGGGTTAAGACCGGAAGAAACCATACTATTTGCCCAAAGTCATGTACCTCAGGTTACAGAGCTACATACTATTCTCAGCATGTTTACCCAACTTGGTAAGCTGACCGATCTACCTACATTCAAGGACAAAGTACGCTTACAACCACATAACGTAAACTATGGGCTGGTAGGATATCCAGTGCTTATGACAGCAGACATCACATTATATAAAGCTGATATCGTTCCAGTAGGTGTTGATCAACAATCCCACATCGAATTTGCACGAGAGATAGTACGAACCTTCAACTATCGTACTAAGCGTCAGGTTCTTGTTGAACCACAAATGAAAAATACTGACTTTCCAAAGGTACTAGGGACAGATGGAAAGAAAAAAATGGGTAAAAGTGAAAATAACCACATCGAGCTAGCTCTCACGCCCGAAGAAACTAATAAAGTGGTTAGTACCATGGTAACTGATCCACAACGTGTGCGGCGCACTGACCCAGGCAACCCAGACGTATGCAACGTATTTACGTTGCATAAATATTTTTCTACCGATGATAAAGTAGCAGCGATCAACACTGAATGTCGGAAGGCTGACATTGGGTGCGTAGATTGCAAGCGAATACTATCGGACGCAATAAATGAACACCTGGACCCTTTCCGGGAAAGACGTGCTGAACTATCTAGAAACCCGCAATACATTTGGGATATTCTGCATGACGGAGCAGATCGTGCTCGGAAAATTGCTAGAAATACCATAGCAGAAGTTAAATCTGCCATTGGCATAGCATAGTCACACCTCATCTTAGATGTTTGTATATATTTTGGAAACACCAACAAATCGAATACTTGCAAAGGGACAAGTATAAACATGCGCCTACTTATACAACGCGTCAGTCAAGCTAGCGTAGCTGTAGCAGATACATTTCTCGGAAAAATTGACAAGGGATTACTTATTTTGATTGGCGTTGGACACAAAGACGGTAAATCTGAAGCAGAATGGTTGGCGCGGAAAACTGCTCAATTAAGAATATTTGCGGATTTAAATGGGAAAACAAACCTGTCTTTGTCTGAAGTATCTGGTTCTGCACTAGTAGTTTCGCAATTCACACTTTATGCTGATACGCGCAAAGGACGCCGTCCGTCATTTGTAAATGCTGCAACGAGTGATATAGCGAAACCTCTAATAGAACACTTCGCAAAACATCTTGAGACTTACGGCATATCAGTGCAGCTCGGTAAATTCGGGACAGACATGCAAGTTACACTAGTAAATGATGGGCCAGTCACTATCTGGATAGAACATAATAGCAATCCAAACAATTCCACGTAGTGTTTGATATACACTAGCCTACACAACAAATTATCGAAAAACACATATCAACACAATTGACTAACCTACTTGACAGACACTAGAGCACTCCAGTATTATCGCGCCGGTTGCCTGTAATGCTATGGTAGATTAGATACAGGATTGCAACAACAAATCTATGCTGACATTTCGCTCACAACATCTACTCATATTAGCATTAATAGGTCTACTAGCTGTATCGACAGCTTGCGATTCTTTGTCTGAACTCAACAGACGGGTAGCTGATGATCCGGCACAGGAAATGGGGAAGAGTTTAGGAACGCAAGAAGCTGACAGCAACGTGTTTTGGACTCTTTATGCTACAGTGATGGATGAAGACATTTATGCCCGCCAGAATCCTAACCCAAACTCTGAAGAAGTGTTGAGGCTTGCCAAAGATGTACACTACACTGCTGTTGGGCGTTCTGAGGATGGGCTTTGGATACAAATCGTAGTTCCGGAAGATGATACGGAGCTTTGGTTGCCAAGCAACTCGGTTAATTTGAGCGGTGACATAAAAAAACTAGCCTCTGTTTCTGAGAACATA
>DCAJ01000117.1:51260-63430 GCA_002311455.1 Anaerolineales bacterium UBA1136
ACCGCGGCGCCAATACTTTCAGCTGGCAACTTTGAATTGGGTGGACAAGTGTCTGACTTTCGTGCTCCAGATATTATGAAAAGTGCTGGAATGACATGGGTGAAACGCCAGGTAAAATGGCATCCAGGGGAAGCTGCTAGTGGTCATTTCGGAACAATTGCTGATGCTCATTCCAAAGGATTCAAAGTTTTACTGAGTGTGCTAGGATCGCCTGATCAATCCTATCCTCACAATTTTGACGAATATGCTCGGTTTACAGGAGAACTTGCAGGCGCAGGAGCTGACGCAATTGAAGTATGGAATGAAATGAACCTTGATCGCGAATGGGCAAGTGGAAGTATAAGTCCAAGCAGCTATACTAGCCTGCTCCAAAAAGCTCACACATCAATTAAAGCCTATAATGGGGGAACTATGGTGATATCAGGTGCACCTGCCCCCACTGGTTATTTTGGTGGATGTCACCCACACGGTTGTGATGATGCCCCCTTTATATCTGGCATGGTAGCTGCAGGGGGATTAAATTATCTAGATTGTGTAGGCATACATTACAATGAAGGCATAATGCCACCGTCTGCTACTTCTGGAGACCCGCGTGGGGCTTCAGGCCACTACACCCGCTATTATCAAGGAATGGTTGATACTTATTACAATGCGATCGGTGGAGCAAGGCCACTCTGCTTTACAGAAATTGGGTATTTAAGTGGTGAGGAATGGGGTATGCTCCCACCTGCATTTCTTTGGCAGCCACCATATAACCTAACTGTAGCTCAACACGCTCAGTATCTGGCTGACGCGGTGCGAATCTCACGTGTACAGGGGAAAGTACGCCTATTCATTATATTCAATGTGGACTTTACACATTGGAGTGATGATCCTCAAGCTGGATTTGCCATGATACGACCAGGCGGAAATTGTCCCTCCTGTGGCCCACTCCAGGCAGCTATGTCTGGCAATTAGCAGTATATGGACGATACTATCCAATATATGATTCTGTGCGAGTTCCGTGCTAGAATAATTGCTTATTGAAGAACTAGTTGCTTTTAAAAATACCTACCTAAGAGTGGGGAAAGAACCATGACTGGATACAAGTATCAGCGCTTAGTAGTAAAACTTGGCACATCAACGTTGACCGCCGGTACTCCTCATCTCTCAGAGAAAACATTGGCCAATATAGTTTCTCAAATTGACACACTTTGTCGTAATGGATGTGAAGTAGTCCTTGTATCATCTGGTGCAATGGCAGCAGGTCGCGAGGCTCTTTCATTCCCGAAACTACCTAGGGAGATTCCTGCCAAGCAAATGCTATCCGCAGTGGGACAGCCACGGCTAATGGCTATATATGAAAATCTGTTTGCACAGCATGATCGCATAGTTGCACAAGTACTATTGACTCGCCAAGACCTTACTCAAAGACGTAGCTACCTTAATGCTCGTAATACCCTGCTTGCGCTGCTTGACCAAAAAGTATTACCTATAGTAAATGAAAATGATGCAGTTACTACTGAAGAGATTCGAGTAGGTGACAATGACAACCTGTCTGCCTTGGTAGCAAATCTTATTGACGCAGACTTGTTGTTAATGCTTACCGACCAGGCCGGTATGTTCACATCAGATCCTCGAACTAATCCTAATGCTACATTATTGACGGAAATTACCGGCGGTAAAATCCCTGAAGAATTGTGGAAATCTGCAGGTAAATCTAAGGATGAACTAGGTACTGGCGGTATGATCACCAAATTGCAGGCTGCCGATTTAGCACGGCGTTCCGGTACGAACGTAGTGATAGCTAGCGGAACTGAACCTGACGCAATTCTGAGAACTGCGAAAGGCGAGTCTATAGGTACACATTTTCAAGCAACTGCAACAACCCTAGAGAGTCGAAAACGCTTCATTCTTTCGGGTACAGCTTCTACTGGCAAAATACAAATAGATAGTGGCGCCACTAGTGCCCTACAAAATGGGAGTAGTTTGTTACCTGTAGGTGTTACAGCAATATTCGGAGAGTTTGAGCGTGGAGATACCGTGGCTGTAATAGATGCAAATAGTAATGAAGTAGCACGTGGATTGACAAATTATCACTCCGCTGAACTATCCAAAATAGCTGGCCGACAGTCAAAGGATATTGAATCAATTCTAGGGTATTATTATGGCGAGGAAGTTATACACCGAGACCAGTTGGTGCTGATTCACGCGCCAAACTAGAGGACATTTATGATTAACCTGACAGCCATGGCGGCTGCGGCCAAAAATGCCACACGCCAGATGGCACTTGCAAGCACAGACGATAAGAACAGAGCACTAGAAGCTATCGTCAGAAGTCTGGCAGAGTCCCAAAAGGATATACTATCTGCCAACGAACGGGACATCAATGAAGGTCAGAAGAATGGCCTGAGTTCCGCATTAATTGACCGTTTGACGCTCACGCCTGAAAGGCTTGATTCTATGGCTGCTGATGTGATAAATATAGCTTCACTTCCGGATCCTATTGGCGAACGTTTTGACAGAAAAGTATTAGAGAATGGATTGCAGATTGAGCGGCAGCGTGTTCCTATTGGTGTGTTAGGTGTTATTTACGAATCTCGGCCCAATGTAACAATAGATGTGACCGCTCTAGCAATCAAGACCGGCAACGTGGTCTTACTACGAGGCGGAAGTGAAACTATACATTCAAATAGAGTGCTAGTGAATTTAGTACAACAAGCCCTGCGTGTTGCCGATCTTCCAGAATCTTCTGTACAGTTTATCGATAATAGAGATCGCAAATATGTGGCTGAGCTTTTAAGATTACATGACTACATAGAAATGATTATCCCAAGAGGTTCCAATGCACTACATACATTCTGCCGTGAGAACAGCACCATACCGGTTATAACTGGTGGAATAGGCATATGTCATTTATATGTAGATAAAAGTGCAGATATTAATTTGGCGATACCAGTTATAGAAAATGCCAAGATACAAAGACCATCTGTATGTAATGCACTTGATACACTTCTAGTACATGACTCAATAGCTGCTGACATTATGCCCAGAATAGTTGAACAACTTGGTGAATCAGGAGTGACATTTAGAGTAGACAGCCAGGCACTATCTATACTAGAGAAAGCAGGGACAAGAAGCGATTCGGAAAAAGTACAACTAGCAGGACCTGATGATTTCGATATCGAATGGCTTTCTCTTGTACTTGGCATCAAAATAGTGAAAAATCTGGATGAAGCAATTGAGCATATACATAAACATAGCACTAATCATTCTGATGGCATCTTAACTGAAACCGACAAACATGCCGAACGATTTGTGGCAGAAATAGATTCAGCAGCTGTCTATATCAATAGTAGTACACGCTTTACTGATGGAGGACAATTAGGTCTGGGTGCCGAAGTTGCTGTAAGTACTCAAAGATTACATGCCCGTGGACCAATGGGATTACCTGAGCTTTCTACATACAAATGGGTGATAAGAGGATCCTATACCTCAAGATCCTAATGCAGTACTATGTTGATATCAATCAACATAGTATCAACTTTCTCTAAGCAAGTCTTTCAAGCTTTGCTCTAAGTCAGCCATACTGTCAGGAACTTGTCCGCCTTCCATAATTGCCTGCCCAAGGCTAGATTGTCTAAATTCCATCAAATCACGGTCAAAACCATCCTGCGGCACAGTATCTGAAACGATTGTTCCATCTCGCATAGTAACAACTCTACGCATCATACTAGCACAATAAACATTGTGTGTCACAACAATAATAGTAGTATCTTGTGTTTGATTAAGTTCAGACATCAATTCCATAATATCTGTAGTAGTCTTTGAATCTAGATTACCAGTAGGTTCGTCTGCCAGAACTATTTTGGGGTCGTTAGCAAGCGCACGTGCAATAGCTACTCGCTGACGTTCGCCACCTGATAGCTGACTCGGTAAAGATTTTAATCGATGCTCTAGACCAACCAGAACAAGCAATTCGTTTGCACGGCCACGCCTCGCCGACTTACTCATACTAGCTTCATGTAAGGGCACAATCACATTTTCCAGTGCGGTTAATGTAGGGATAAGATTGTGCATCTGAAATACAAATCCTACAGTTTTACTTCGGAAACTATCTATGTCTCGCACTGAGTTCAGTGAAACTCCATCTATTAGAACCTCCCCAGAACTAGGATCATCCAAACCACCCAACATATTTAACAAAGTGGATTTTCCAGACCCAGAAGGACCCACTATAGCCACTAAATCGCCCGAGTGTATTGTGAGATCGACACCATCCAATGCTCGCACAGGCTCCACTGATCCAAAAACTTTAGTCAGTTGTCTGGTTTCTACTACTATAGTGCTCTCAGGCATAATATTCCCATTTAATATACAAGTCTAAATCTAGATACTGCGGGACACATATAACGCTGAATATTATTATTCATAACGTAATGCCTCTATTGGTTTCAAGCTGGCAGCTTTCCAGGCTGGGTATATAGATCCCACAACGCCCAGCACCAATACTAGCACACCAATTTGCACAAATATTGGGCCTTCATATATTGGATTGAAGAAAGATCCATAAAGAGGTATCAAACCCAAGAGGCTATTTAGCCCTATACCAATGCCAACACCAGCTATGCCACTGAACAAGCTTAATGCTAAACCTTCTATCATTATCATACCCACTACACGTTTTCTCTTCCAACCTACTGCGCGAAGCAATCCAATTTCCTGTGTTCGTTCAAAAACACTCATTAACATAGCATTCATCATTACAATACCACCCACCAGCATAGTTAATCCACTCATAGCATTCATCATTGATTCCATAGTCTTAAAATCCTGCATTTTTTCGGTAAACGTACTAGTAGTACCTACCATTACATCGGCAAACTGCTGCTCTAACAGATTGGCGACATCGACTGCTCTCTTTTGATCATGCAAAGCTACTCCGAGAAACGAAACTTCGCCCTGCTTGTCAAATAGATCCTGTGCATCTCGTAGCGATATCGCTGCTCCGGTATCTTCAAAACTAACGCCATTTTCATATATACCCACAATAGTAAAGCGTGCGCCAGCAATACGCATTTTGTTTCCCAGGTCTTTCTTTAGACTATTGGCTGCTAGTCGACCCAGTATAACCTCCCCAGAGCGCTGAAGAGTCCTTCCCTCGCGAACATTGTAGTCATTTATCTTAGATTCTCGCGGATCAAGACCATTAACCATGAAAAATGGCATTCCAGGAGCAGTCGTTATTCCCCATACAATCCTAGAAACTGACTTAACTTCCGGGTGTGCGCGAATATTGTTTGCAGTACGTTCTGAAATAACAGAAAGTGACGCATCTGCTGCATCTTTTTCCTCTACGATTAGATCAGAATCACCTGAACTCATATAATTTGTAAACATAGATTCCATGCCACTAGTCATACCCATCAAAGCAAATGTAAATCCAACACCTAGGCCAATACTTATAAGAGTTACGAAGGTGCGTGTAGGTCGCCTCCACAAGTTCCGTAGTGACGAGTTAGACAATATCCGACTAATCAATTCCATGCTAGATGTAGATGCTGGCAAATTAGTAGCAGCGCGCATAGCCTCGGCAGGCAATAGTTTGGATGCACGCCAGGCTGGATACAAGCCGCTTAGAATGCCAAGACCAATTGACAAACTTAGGGCCCGGACAAATATATCTATCGTGTATGCACCTGTCAACATAGAACTCACTGCTGGGGACAATTTGATTGCTTCAGTTAAACCATACCCCACACCAATTCCAACTACTCCTCCCAAGAGAGCAACAATCACAGACTCTCCTAATATCATCACGATGACTCTTCGTCTTCGCCAACCTATGGCCCGCAACACGCCGATTTCGCGTGTACGCTCAAAAACACTCATTAGAGTACTATTCATCATCCCAAGACCACCCACGAGCACAGCGAATATTCCCATATAAAAACCAAACGAACGATACATTCCAAGCATTTCAGTTTGGCGAGTCTGTTCACCAGAGCGAGTAGCTGCTAATTTAGGCCAACGATCCTCTATTTCATTCCTAATCGCATCTATACGAGTTTTATCATTCACACGCAAATTGAAATAACTCACCTGATACCGTTGATCGAAAAGACGTTGCGCATCGGATAAGCTCATTACTGCCCCACCATCTTCAAAACTGGTGCCAGTCTCATATATTCCAGCTACCCGATATGTCTCACCCTCCAAACGAAAGGCTTCCCCAACGTCTTTATCGAATGATTCTGCAGCAAGTCTCCCAATTAGGATTTGCTTGCGCTGTAATATTGGACCTCCAGCAACAATACGATAATGGGCCATACCAAAACCGCGTGTATCTTCACCAGTGACAATAAAATATGGAACAGTGTCCATCTGCACTATATTTACAACTGTACCCGTCACCTCAACCACACCAGGGATACGCTCCAGATCAGCAGAAATACTCTCATCTACCTTGCTAAATAGCACCATCATTGCATCTTTCTGCGCAACCATGAGATCTGCATCGGGAGAAGTAAAAACCTCCTCCATACCACTAGCCATACCCTCACCTAGTGCCGATAGGGATACAACCGCTGCAACACCCATGGATATACCAAGAATTGTCAAAACAGTACGCGTTTTGCGATGCCAAAGATTGCTAAGGATCAAGTTGTTAGCCGCCTGCAGTGATAGTAGCGCGCAGCACAACACCTGATAAAAACAACAATGTTAGGCCATAGAATAGTGCTTCTCGATATGTACTACGACCACGAGTGAAAGCAAACACTGCTGGCAATGTAATAACACCTAGTGTTCCATATAGATAATGTACCCATCGCATTGCGGAAATACCTAGCAGAAGCATTACTACTCCAATACCCGCCTGCACAACAAACAATAAGGCAGCAATAGCCAAAGCACCCCAAAACTGAGGAGTCAAATCACGCCGGCGTATATAAATCCAAAAACTCCATGCTGCCACTAGCAGCGAGTAAATCAGTATTGTGTTTGCTATACCATCATGTAATCTTGTAGTAGTCATAGCCGAATTTTAGCACAGTGTACATTCCTCTATCACCACCTCACTCTTCCCAGTATATGCTCAATGCCAGATCAGCTAATTCTTAAGACGCCCTTGGTTATTCCTGAAAGGGCCGAGCAAGTAAGCAAACTTATCCAACAGCAGCTTTTGAGGATCGGAATAAATATTGTCGTTGATGTGGAAGAAGATCGCCCTAAATATGCACAGGATGTAAGCAACAAGAAAATTGGCCATATGGCTATGTTTGATTCGAGCCCGCTCAGTACGTTTCGCGTTCTGCAAGAGAAGATATCCGGTCATACACAGGGCACCTGGTGGCAAGGAGTGAAGGACAACACGGTAGACCAGCTGATTAAGACTGCTCAACAAACTTTAGATATAAGAGAAAGGACGAAAGCATACAACCGCTGTCTGGCTTGGCTCCATGATAATCCACATTGGCTGTACCTCTACCATCCCAACAAACTGTACGCGTACCTACCAGAGATAGAAGGAGTACATCTGGATCATGCAGGATTAGTACGGATCGAATAAAAAGGGAATATTCAAGAGGAAAACGAGCTACATAATTCTAGACTGTGTCGATTAATTAACACCAGACACTCCTTGAGCATCTTACGTCAGGTAATAGACCTAATCCTGACACTACGTCAACAATGATAGGCTTTCAACTTAACTGTTTCTAAGAGGATGAACACTAATCCAGTGTTTAGCAATTTCGTTACGTCTAGCAATCCAGACTTTGTCATGCTCAATCACATAATCAAGGAACTTTGTTAATCCAGCAATCCTACCTGGTTTGCCAATCATTCGGCAATGAAGACCAACGTTCATCATAGCGGGTTGTCCTTCCTCACCTTCTTCATACAAGGTGTCAAAGCAGTCACGCATGTAGACAAAAAAATCATCAGTGTGATCAAAACCCTGATTTCGTGCGCACCGGCTGTCATTAGTATCCAGTCCATAAGGTATGATCAAGTGCTGACGCCCAAAATCTGTTGTCCAGTACGGCAGATCATCATTGTAGGCATCACTATCATAAAGAAATCCGCCCTCCTCGACAACTAAACGTCGCGTGTTTATGGAAGGTGCCCCCGTGTACCATCCCAAGGGTCGTGCACCCGTCATTCTGTTGATTGTGTTCACACAGAGTGAAATATGCTCTCGCTCTACAGATTCCGGAACTTTTGCATAATCGATCCATCGCCATCCGTGGCTTTGTACATCGACAATCCCAGCACTGACAGCAATACCAATCCTATGAGCTGCTTCCGGATTAAGCTCCAATGCACGGCCAACCGCATTGACGGTGAACGGAATTTCGCGCTCGCTAAATTTCCTTAATGTCCGCCAGAACCCAACCCTAGAACCATACTCGTAAAGTGATTCCATATTAAGGAAGCGTTCCGCTTGACGATAGGGAGCTGGGGCAATATCCGAGAGTAGTGCCTCAGAATGATCATCACCTTCCAATACACCATATTCAGCACCCTCTTCATAGTTGATTACAAAGTTGATGGCTACATTCGCATTACCGGGCCACTGCGGGTTGGGACGTTCAGCGCCATAACCGATATAATCACGACTTGGCTGTGGTTGATTTGTCAAGAAGTTACTCTCAAGAAGCTACTCGCTTGTTTTTTTGCTAGGCCATTTGTACCACAAAATTAATGATACCATACCAGATAAATACCATAACGCATTCATGAAATACTCCAACACAGTAGTATATAATGCTAACATGCAAATATTAAGAAGGCTTGCCTTCTTAATATTTGCATTGACCGTCAACTGCTGCGAACCATATTTGGTAAAGGTTGTACAAACTAAGGTAGAGATCAATGGATTTTGACTATTAGAACGACTTTTACCTATAATGAGGCAAGTATAGGCACGGCAAAATATCATGCCAAACCATGAACTGATCCGAGTTCTCATCACTCAGCCATTCCCATCTGAATTGATAAAGACTTTGCGATCAATATCAGCTCGGTTGGAAATCAAACATGTTCCTACAAAACATCCGGCTGATCTGGAAAAATACTGGGCTACAGTGCAAGTGCTATATACTGCCAAAATTGTTCCAAAACCCGAACAAGCACCATGCTTGTCCTGGATACAAGCTCACTTCGCTGGAGTTGAACATCTGCTGCAACATCCAATCATTGATCAAGTGCACCTTACAACTGCAAGCGGAGTCGGAGCCAAATCTATTGCAGAATATGTCATAGGCGGACTACTAGCCCTCAATCACCATATACCTAGTTTTCTTGAACACCAATCCCAAAAAATATGGTCCTCGCAACGCTTACAGATTTTCATACCTAGCGAGCTCCAAAATTCTACATTGGGAATAATAGGATACGGAGGAATCGGGCAAGCAATCGCACACCTGGCCAGTGCATTTGGTATGAAAATTTTAGTAACCAAACATGATATATCAAAACCAATTGTAAATAGTTGGCAATTTTCCAATTCATCAAAATTGCAGCATGACTTGGTGGAAAAACTATATCTACCTAAGCATCTAAATGTAATGCTAAAACAATGTGATTATGTAGTAACAGCAGTTCCATTAACTGACAGTACCGAACACATGATAAGTTCATTAGAATTCAGTGCAATGAAGAAAGGAACTGTCTTAGTCAACATATCCCGCGGGAAAGTTATAGATGAATTGACATTAATTGAAGCATTACAAACTGGTCATCTAAGAGGTGCCATACTGGATGTATTTGAAACAGAACCGCTTGATCCAAAAAACCCCCTATGGACACTGCCAAATGTAATTCTAAGCCCACATGTTTCAGGATTAACTCCCAATTATGAACAACGCGCTGTAGAACTATTTGCAAACAATTTGGAAAGATACTTATCTGGAAAACCGTTACTTAATGCAGTGAATGTCCAACGAGGATATTGAATCTACAATACCCAATTATGGACAACTAACCTGTTAAACTGAGTTAGCTTGGGCCTGATTCATACAGTTCCAGCAACACCCCTCCAGTACTATCTGGATGGATAAAGATAGCGCGCTTTCCTGCAGCTCCATCTACTGGAACATCATTCAGTAAATGAAGTCCTTTGGACTTGAGATTTACAAGCATAGAAGACAAATCTTCTACTTCTAACGCAATATGATGCATTGATGATCCTTGCTTCTTAACAAAGCGAGCTATACCACTATCTTCAGTGGTAGGTTCTACTAATTCAATTTTACTTGCACCTATCTCAAAAAATGCTGTGTCAACTTGCTGTGAAGGTATTTCTTCACGATGCGTCAATTTTAGACCCAAAGTGTCTCGCCAAAACCCGAGAGCTTCTTCCAAGTCTGAAACTGCTATAGCAATGTGGTCTATATTTCGTATCATTATTGTCAATATACAATATATCTATATTCGAGACCTATACTCGCCCCATATGTTACGAAGAGTATGACAGATTTCACCCAAGGTGACATTATGCTCTACGCATTCAATGAAAAGTGGCATTAGGTTGTCTGTCCCTCGCGCAGCATTAGACAGTTGATCAAGAAGTGCACTTGTCTTCTCCGAATCACGATGTTTACGAACAGCACGCACCCGTTCACACTGTCGCTCTTCAATTTCCTTATCTACAATCAATCTATCTATCTCTAATTTGTCATCGCCAGCAAACTTATTTACTCCCACTACAACTTGGTCCCCTTGTTCAATGTCTTTCTGATAAGCATATGCAGCATCATGAATTTCTCCCTGCATATAGCCAGACTCAATAGCTGCAAGTGACCCACCTATATCATCAATATGCCTGATATATTTTTCTGCGCGAGATTGTATCTCGTCCGTTAATAATTCTATTGCATATCCACCACCCAAAGGATCAACAATATCGGATACTCCCGATTCATGCGCGATAATTTGCTGCGTACAAAGAGCGACTTGTACAGCTGAAGTGGTAGGCAGAGACAATGCTTCATCCATTGAATTGGTATGAATACTCTGAGCACCACCAAGTACCGCTGCTAGGGCCTGTATAGCCACTCTGGTCACATTATTCTCAGGCTGCTGCGCAGTAAGTGTACTACCACCAGTCTGTGCATGAAAACGCATCATCTGACTTTTGGGATCTTCACAACCGAACCTATTTCTGATTATTTGCGCCCACATACGTCTAGCAGCCCTGTATTTAGCGATTTCCTCTAGAAACTGATTATGTGCGTTGAAGAAAAAGCTTATTCTCGGAGCAAAGTCATCAATCTTCAATCCTGATTTTATTGCCGCCTCTACATAAGCTATAGCATTTGCCAATGTGAACGCTACTTCCTGAACAGCCGTACTGCCTGCCTCCCGGATGTGATAACCGGAAATACTGATTGTATTCCAGTAGGGCAGATACTTGTCACAATATCTAAACACATCAGTAACCAATCGCATTGAGGGTGCTGGTGGAAAAATATATGTACCACGTGCCAGATATTCCTTGAGAATATCATTTTGTATAGTGCCACGAAGTTTATTAATGTCAACTTGTTGGCGCTTACCAACCGAGATATACATAGCTAGTAAGATTGCTGCTGGTGCATTAATAGTCATACTTGTACTAACTTTCTCCATTGGGATTCCATCAAATAAACGATGCATGTCGTCCAATGTTGATATGGATACACCAACTCTACCAACTTCTCCCTCAGCTAACGCATCATCAGGATCATAACCGATCTGAGTCGGTAAATCGAACGCCACAGAAAGACCGGTCTGCCCCTGCTGAAGCAAAAACTTAAATCGACGGTTGGTTTCGTCAGCGCTAGCATAACCAGCATATTGCCTCATCGTCCAGTAACGTCCACGATACATTGTTGGATAAATACCACGCGTATATGGATACTGACCAGGCATTCCTAATTCGTCAACAGAGTAATCAGACCCCTTTTTAGGCAAAAACACTCTTTCCAAGGGTATTCCAGACGAAGTAGAAAATTTAGTGCGGCGCTCTAATTTCTTCGCCGGATCGAGTTTATCTTTTGCTGAATTAGAATTCATCATTGGTCATCTAACGGTGATAGTACTAACATAACCTCATCCTGCTGTATAGTATCTTCCGGATTTACTTGTATACGAAGAACAGTTCCATCACGCGGAGACTTGAGCTCATTTTGCATCTTCATGGCTTC
>DCAJ01000117.1:63603-63827 GCA_002311455.1 Anaerolineales bacterium UBA1136
AACCATATACAGATCGCCTTTGTGGAGGATCTGCCAACCATCATCCGTAGACTCAATATGGCCCTCATATGAATTTCCATCAATTAACAGTGAATATAAAGGTCCATTACCTACTGTTTGGAAATCTATTTCATATCTCTGACCATCAACGTTTATATGACTATCTTCATTGATATCTATTTCGAATTTAGTTCCATTGACAGTAGCTAAATACTTCATCGATG
>DCAJ01000117.1:63908-64287 GCA_002311455.1 Anaerolineales bacterium UBA1136
CATCTCGCTTGCCACGCTGAACTAGTTGAGCAGCTTGCTGCCGATATTGATGTGCAGCTAATGCTGCAAACACGGCAGCAATCTCATCGTCAGTATCCGACTTATCCCCCACATGAAAATCATCATCCACAAAGCTTGTGTTAAACTGTCCGGCCATAAACCGATGTGAATTTAGCAGCTTTTGATGAAACGGGATTGTAGTTTTTACTCCAACGATACGGTATTCTTCTAATGCTCTGCGCATTCGCAATAAGGCCTCTCCTCTCGTTTTACCAGAACAGATAACCTTACTAATCAATGAATCGTAATGAGGAGAAATAGTATAACCAGGATATACGCCTGTATCTACTCGCACCCCAGGTCCGGTAGGAATTATATT
>DCAJ01000117.1:64448-65917 GCA_002311455.1 Anaerolineales bacterium UBA1136
CTTGAAGTCGCGTATTCATCTCAAGAAAATAATAATTCTTGTCTTCGTCCAAAAGAAATTCAATAGTGCCAGCATTGACATAACCTACTGACTGGGCAGCACGACATGCTACTTCTCCCATCTTGATCCGTAAATCAATATCATCTGAAAGTATGACCGATGGGGCTTCCTCCAAAAGTTTCTGATGTCGCCTCTGGATGGAACATTCCCGCTCTCCTAAGTGAATTACATTACCATGATTATCAGCAATTATCTGAAATTCTATATGCCGCGCACCTTGTATCAATTTCTCTAGATAGACACTTCCATCACCAAAGGCCGCTTCTGACTCTCGGCGGGCTTCAGATAGTGCATCAGTCATAAAGCTCTGATCGTTGACACGTCGCATGCCTTTGCCACCACCACCTGCAGCAGACTTAATTATCAATGGGAACCCTATCTTCGATGCCATAGTGACGATTTCATCATCCCTAAGAATACCCTCGCCTTCTGTTCCAGGAACAACAGGTACTCCTGCTTTCTGCATAATGCTACGAGCCACAATCTTGTCACCCATTGCCGCAATAGCATTAGGCGTAGGACCAACAAAAATTAATCCAGCATCTATACAAGCCTGAGCAAATTCATGATTTTCAGCCAAGAAACCATATCCTGGATGAATTGCATCCACAGCTGATATTCTTGCTATATTCAGAATCTTTTCTATGTTCAGATAAGAGTCTCGAGCCTGTGCTTGACCAACAGGGTAAGCTTCATCAGCATAGTAAACATGCATAGCATGACGATCAGCTTCTGAGAATATGGCCACCGTTCTCAAGCCGAGCTCATGGCAAGTACGTATTACGCGCACTGCAATTTCCCCTCTATTTGCTATCAATACTTTCCGCAGCATAAACTTAGAGTGGAATATTTCCGTGTTTTTTGGCTGGATTTGTATCACGTTTGTTGGAGAGCATCTCTAATGCATTAATTAATCGAGGGCGTGTCTCATGGGGTTCTATCACATCATCTATATACCCCCTTCCAGCTGCAATATATGGATTGGCAAATTTATCGCGATACTCCTTAACTAATTCTTCTTTGCGTTTGTCTGGATCAGATGACTCGGATAATTCATTGCGAAATATAATATTGACAGCTCCTTCAGGACCCATAACTGCAATTTCCGCTGATGGCCAAGCCAAATTAACGTCAGCACGAATATGTTTGCTATTCATCACGTCATACGCTCCTCCATATGCTTTACGAATTATCACCGTGATTTTCGGAACAGTTGCTTCACAAAACGCATAAAGTAACTTTGCGCCGGCTCGAATAATTCCGCCATGCTCTTGCGCAGTTCCAGGCAAGAATCCAGGTACATCCACAAAAGTAATAAGTGGCACATTGAAAGAGTCACAAAAACGCACAAATCGACTGGCCTTTTCGGCAGCATCTATATCTATTACTCCAGCTAAATGAGCAGGTTG
>DCAJ01000117.1:65929-76826 GCA_002311455.1 Anaerolineales bacterium UBA1136
TGGCAACAATCCCTACGCTATGACCCCCAAGTCGGGCAAAGCCTACTACTATATTTGCAGCATAGTCTGACTGAATTTCAAAGAAATCTGACTCATCTACTACTAATCGAATTACATCTTTCACGTCGTACGGCTTATTAGCATTATTTGGCACTATTGTATCCAGAGCAATTTCACTTCTCAGGGGATCGTCATTACTTTCTACAAATGGAGGATCTTCCATATTATTCTGAGGCAAATATCCCAAGAACACTCTCATTAGGAATAAGCAGTCAGCCTCTGATTCTGCCACGTAGTGGCACACACCAGAAACCGTAGAATGCACACTAGTACCACCTAGATCCTCGAAAGAAACATCTTCGTGAGTCACAGCTTTGACAACATCAGGACCTGTGACAAACATATAGGATAAATTTTTCACCATAAATATGAAGTCAGTCAATGCAGGAGAGTAAACAGCACCCCCGGCGCAAGGACCCATAATTGCACTTATCTGTGGAATCACACCTGAGGCGAGAGTATTACGTAGAAATATATTAGCGTATCCACCTAAAGATACTACCCCTTCTTGAATTCGAGCACCACCAGAGTCATTCAAACCGATTAACGGTGCGCCGTTCTTCATCGCCATATCCATGATCTTACATATCTTTTCAGAATGGACCTGCGATAGCGAACCACCGAACACGGTAAAATCCTGAGAATATACGTATATAAGTCTACCTTCGATAGTACCCCAACCAGTAACCACACTATCTCCAAGAACTTTCTTTTCTTCCATTCCAAAATCACGTGCACGATGCGTAACAAACATATCTAATTCATGAAATGAATCTTTGTCCAGAAGCAAATCAATGCGTTCCCGAGCAGTCAATTTGCCACGCTCATGCTGCTGATTTATGCGTTCTAATCCTCCACCAAGACGGGCCTCTGATTTCAACAAACGTAACTTTTCAAGTGATGTTATATTTTTCATGAATAATTTGCCATAATTATAGATACTAATACTTATCTCACTATGGTGATACCTATCACCTTACTAGATAGTATACGAATCATTCCACCCAAAACCTATATACAATTAACACTTGTGAAATCATATAAGTTACGAATGATTAAATATATTTGTTTGTACAATAATCTGCCACATTTGGTTTAAGTAGAGAGTCGAGTAATCTAGTTTTTCCATTCCGGTTGTCTCTTTTCTAGAAAAGCACACATACCCTCTTGAGCATCAGCATGAATAGCGTTTGTCACCATAACTTCTCCTGCATAAACATATGCTTGTTCTTGTGCCATATCTAGTTGCTGATAAAACGCTTTTTTGCCAATACCTACTGTGAAAATGCTATGATTTGATATGCGCTCTGCGAGATTTCTAGTTTCAACTTCTACCTTTTCACTGGAAACCACACGATTTACAAGTCCACACAATAGGGCTTCCTGAGCTGAAATAGGCTCACCTGTCAACAACATCTCCATCATTTTTTTACGGTGCATGTTACGACTAACAGCTACCATAGGCGTAGAGCAAAATAATCCTACAGATACTCCGGGTGTTGCAAATCTTGCAGTCTCTGCAGCAACTGCAAGATCACAGGTAGCTACAAGTTGACAACCAGCAGCCGTAGCTGTACCCTGAACTTGCGCAATGACTGGCTGCGGAATATTTTGTATCGTGTCCATCATCTTAGTGCAAACATCAAATACCCTGCTGTAAAACTCGGTGGTCTTCCCAGTAAGCTCCTGCAAATCATGGCCAGCGCAAAAAGACGGGCCATTTCCCTGTAATATTACTGCTGCCAAATCCTGGTTTTCACCAATTGATTTAAAACACCTTGTTAGCTCCTCCATATGGGCAATCGAAAGTGCATTGCGCCTAGCAGGTATATTCATGACTACATTAGCTATTCTACCGATAATATCAACGAGAATATGCTGATAACTTTGTTGTTGTACATGTTCCATATGCCGGCTCCTTTGCTGGCTACAGCAGAATCAATCAATAATTTTGGCTGTTCCAAAATTGTGCAACAGATATAGTTTTGCAAAAAAAATTATAGCACGTAGCCATTTCTAAAAACTATTCAATATAAATATCTATATTAAATCAACGAATATTAATGATTGATTGTATATTGAAATCTCTATCTACATGATAAACTAAGTATATGCGGATACTTATAGATTGTTTTAAAGAAAACTATCAATGAATTATCGATATCTTGGTCAAACCAAATTGCAAGTATCTGAACTATGTCTAGGAACTATGCAATTCGGTTGGTCAGTGAACGAAACCGAGTCATTTAATATTATCTCTAAATCTGTTGGGCATGGGATAAATTTCATTGACACTGCCAACATATACTCGCAGTGGGCAAAAGGCAACCCTGGAGGTACTGCGGAAACAATAATAGGTAATTGGTTGAGTAAGACCAGTGTGCCTCGTGATGATCTCATTATTGCAACCAAGGTACGTGGCCAGATGGGAACAGATCCCGATAATCAAGGGCTAAGTAAATCACACATCATGCAAGCTGTGGAAGATTCTTTGCGACGATTACAGATTGATACTATTGATCTATATCAAACTCATTGGCCAGATGAAGATACTAGTATTGATGAGACCCTCTCTGCAATGGACACCTTGGTTAAGCAAGGGAAAGTACGCTACATCGGTTGCTCTAACTACCAAGCCTGGCAGCTGATAGATGCATTATGGAGTAGTGAAAAAAATAATCTGGTTCAATTTGACAGTCTACAGCCTCATTATTCACTAGCCAATAGATCAGAGTACGAAGGTGACTTATCTGCTGTATGTAAGAAATACAAGTTAGGGGTTATACCGTACAGTCCACTTGCCGGAGGTTTTCTTACCGGAAAGTATCGCACTGATAAACCACTACCCAAGAGCGTTAGAGCAAATAAGACGCAAAAATACATGACCGACAAAAATTATATATTAATCGCAGCATTACAATCACTCGCAAAGAATCGCAACAAATCTATTTCGCAAATAGCATTAGGATGGCTGTTGTCACAATCTGAAATTACAGCTCCAATCATTGGACCCCGAACAATCACTCAACTACGCGACAATCTAGGATCGGTAGGCCTTCGATTAACTGATGCCGAACTTGAGAAAATAGATAAAGCAAGTACGTAAGCCTGGACACCACTCATATATCACTGAGACATTAAGTTATCACAAACATTGTCTCAATACTCTGTTCAAGACAAGTGAACATCACCTCGCGCTATCTGGAAAATACTATCCAACATGTCAGGCGTAAGACGTCCAGTTTGCGTATTTTGTCGACTAGGATGATAAGAGGCCAGTAATCTAGGAAACCCCTCACTGAAATTCACTATTGCTCCATGACCAAACTTAGGTCTAGGTTTCGGTATGATAGCACCACGTTCTTCCAAAACTTTCAACATCTGCTCGAATGCAAGTTTTCCTACAGGAATAACAATTCTCAACCGCTCAAGTAAGTCCAAATCTATGTGCAAGAAGTTTGCACAATTATCAATCTCGCTGCGCAAAGGCTTGTTTCCTGGAGGCGCACATCTAGTAATGGATGTCACAAATACATCGCTTAATTTAAATCCATCTTCGCGGTGTCGTGATATTGGCTTGTTAGCATAACCAGTCCTATATAGTGCGGCCGCAAGAAAATCTGAAGCACCCATTCCATCTATACCATCACCTGTAAACATTCGTCCAGTACGATTTGCACCATGCGCAGCTGGTGCCAGACCAACAATTAGTATGCTTGCACAAGGGTCACCAAATCCTGGCACAGGCTTGCCCCAGTAATCATCCGTTAAATACATCCTCTTTTTGGTGATTGCCGCTTCTCGACAATAGGCAATCAGACGCGGGCAGCGTACACATTTAGTTACGTCTTCGGACAAATCTGTAAATGATTGCATTCAATCTCCACACATGTTTAAGATGAAAAAACACCTTAGATTAGATGAAATCAATATAAAAAAACAGGTAAGTGTGTACTGTTAAAAAATAAATCTTTTCATTCTCTAACAAGTGTCCAGTCATTATCGTCACGCACCCAGGCTAGCTTTCCAAGTTGATTAAATTCCCCATCACTTGTGCTTCTGTACATTCCAGCAAATATATATCTGTAATCACTCCTTGATACATCAGGGATCATGTGAGAGTCGCATACCACTTCTTCTATCTGCCAGCTACTTGTTGGCCGCCAATTTTCAATAGGCGCATAATGATCAGATGAAGCCAAAAGCTGATCAGGTATAACTATTTCTTCCACTGCTGCGAGATGCACAAACGTACTGTAATCAACATCGACTGGCACTAAGCTATTCCAACACAGCATTATGTCTAATTTTGCCTTACTCTCATTAAAGGTCCAACCTTGGAGATATATGTTCTTTCCTAATTCAATCTTGTCCTTGTTATCAACTAACATAGGCAACACATCGCGGCTAATTGCAATCCACCTATAACCTGCGGAACTAATATATGGCTGGTAACCTAGAGTACTAGTCCACCAATCCGGACCAAATCCGTAAATAGAGTCTGTGTTCGTATATACCGTTACTTGTTCCTCTAGTACTTCGGACCAATTTTCAGCGTGATGCAGCACATTCCATCCAGGATAGAGTCCATCAACTTGGGTCGCGTACGCTAGTGCGAAGTGACGTCTACCCCATGGTGACATAATGGTAGCACTATCTGGGGCTTTCAATTCGGTTAGTTCAGAGATCACCTGCAAACCAGACGGATCACGAGTGATATCAAGCACTAATGGTCTATTGACAACAACAAACCAGCAAGAAACAGATAGTATTCCTACCACTGCAATTGTATTGAGATATTGCAATCTTCCACAAATGCGTGCGATACCTACTGCTGAAAGAATAAATATACTACTGACTACTATCATGGAGATTTGATCAAATAGTCCTGTCCTAGGCAAACAAACAGAGAATAGCAAGTACGCAATACCAGTCGCAACAAACAACCATATTTTCCTGTGTAAGGGCCTAACCACAGCAAAAGGCAATCCAAATGTTGCCCATAATATTCCCGGCCACAGAAATTCCTCGTTGATTACATGTACAAATTTATACGCAGCAGAAATAAGCTCATCAATGTCTGCCGGTAGACCCTGTAAGCCACTAGCTTCCTTTGCCCAGAAAATAGACCAGAAGCCTTCCCAAGAGTTAGGATCACCATATATCCATTGCGATCCATTTGACGCACGTCTAACAATATCAAAATATGGTAAAAACCCAGCCGCAAAGATAGCCAGTGCAATTAAACCCCATCGCAAGAGGCTAGTGCCACGTGGTATTTGCTTCCACAACCACACCACAAGCACTGGAACTATAGGTACAAACAACCTGTGGTGAGCACATCCTAAACCTGTCACCAGGGCAAGCAGCCACCCCATTTTATCTGACCAACCACTCTCAAGCTTTAGGGCAATATACAGAGCAAGTAACAAAAGAAACATCCACAGGCTGTAAACCTCAGCTATTGAGGCATGCATCCACATAGATTTAGTCAGTCCAATTGCTACACCAGTTACAGATGCTAACACCGGTCCCACGGCCATTTCCAACAATATAATAACTACAAGAATTACTGATCCGACAGCCCAAAATAACGAGAAAAATGATGCTCCAGCAGTAGGTGCCACGCCTACATAATCCAACACCGTTACTATAGGAGATCCGAGCATCATATAGAGAGGCGTACCAGTAGGATGCACTGTACCCCACAAAGACATAGCAACCTGATATTCACCTACATCAATGGCGTAACGGATATCACTTCCGTTTATATCCCACATTAGTGTGGAAAAGTAGAAACAAACGACAATGACAGCTGTTATTGCACTACAGGAGAACATTGTGGGTAAAGATCGCCCTTTCATTGGATGTGCTTTATTGGAGTTAGATTGTAGGTGGGATACCAAATCCACCACCACCTGGAGTGTGTATACTTATTATGTCACCAGGCCTTACATTTATGCTAGTTTTTCCAGATAAAACTTTTTCTACTTCATCACGAATCAGATAGTTACAGCCTAGCATACCAGAATCACCACCATCTAACCCATACGGCGCAAATATTCTTCGATCCGACAGTATCGTAACTTGAGCCTCAGTTAATACCTCTATCTCCCTTATAATACCGTCCCCACCTCGATACAATCCGGCCCCACCTGATCCACGCCTCACCTCATAACGTCGCACGCGCAAAGGATAAGCGTATTCTAACGCTTCTATTGGAGTGTTAAGAGTGTTGGTCATGTGTGTATGGATAGCATCAGCACCATCCCTATTGGGACATGCACCCATCCCGCCTCCAATGGTCTCGTAATAAGCAAAAGGAATTGGAGTCCCAGTCCTTAAATCTACGCCACCTATAGTCAGATTATTCATAGTTCCCTGACTTGCAGCTGGCACTCTGTCTGGACATGCCTGTGATAATGCTCCTAAAAGTACGTCAGTTATTCGTTGTGATGTTTCAACATTGCCTCCAGCCACTGCAGCAGGCATACTAGCATTCACGACAGTTCCCTCCGGTGTAATTACATCTATAGGAAGTAAGCAACCACTATTTGTAGGAATGTCAGCTTCAACGAGACTTCGGAAGACGTACATAGTAGCTGCTAAAGTTATGGCTCTAGTAGCATTTATGCTACCAGCCACCTGCCGAGATGTGCCAGAAAAATCCACTAACACTGTATCGCTCTTGATGGTCACAGATACCTGAATCTCAACTTTATCAGTGGTAACACCATCATCATCCATTACATCACTGAAACGATATACACCGTTAGGCAATGAAGCTATCAACTGACGCGTGATGCGCTCAGAATATTCAATTAGACGTTGCATAGCAGCAGTTAAATCATCGGCACTATAGCGTGATATCAATTCTGCTATTCTGTCCACACCCTTCATATTCGCTGCTATTTGAGCACGAATGTCACCAGCACGCTCTTCAGGAGTACGCACATTTGCGAGCAACAATTCCAGTAATGCATCATTAGTCTTGCCTTGTACTACTAACTTGATTGGTGGAATTATCACACCCTCCTGATATAGTTCAGTTGAAATAGGCATTGATCCAGGTGACATTCCCCCAATATCAGAGTGATGTGCTCTATTTACAGCTAGAGCAAATAATTTCCCGGAATAGAAAATCGGAGTTATTAACGTAATATCTGGTAAATGAGTGCCACCCAGGAAGGGATCATTCATCATAACCACATCGCCTGGCAAGAATTTTATTCTACGCATACATGACTCTACGGATAACGGCATAGCTCCTAAATGTACAGGTATGTGCGACGCCTGGGCCACCATGTTGCCTTGAAAATCAAATAATGCACAAGAGAAATCTCGTCTCTCCTTAATATTTGGTGAATAGGAACTGTAACGTAATGTAACCCCCATTTCCTCTGCAATAGAGTCTAGAAGATGCCGAAAAATCTCTAGCTGAACTGCATCCGGAATTACGTGTTTACTCATACAATGCTACCTCACCGTTATCTGGAGTTCCGACATCAAGCACCAAGTTGTACCATGAGTCGACCACTGCACGATCCTCATACGATATCAATACGGTAGTGTCACTATAGACAATCAGTCCCGGACCAACAATCACATGGCCCGGCTCTAGCAAGTCACCAGAGTAAATGTTAGCATTAATGATCTCGCCAGACAGCAGGATAGGGCCATTTCCGACATGAGCCGAAGACAGATCAGTAGTACTTGATTCAGTTTTCGGAATGGGCACTGCACTCACTAATCCAATACAGCGCAAACGCAGATTGACTATCTCTAGCGGAGCATCATAATCGCTGTGTCCATATGCCTGCAAGTGCGCCCGATGAAAATCGGACTGATAATCTTGGGTCAGTGGAACATTCAATTCGTAAGACTGACCACGATAGCGCACGTCCAATGTAGTCTGCAAGCAAATATTGTCTTCTGAAATTATCTCTGTTTCCATATCTTTTTGAGCGCGGATCACCATAATCTTAATCCTGCGTAACAATTCACTATAGGAAGTATCACCAGGTAGCATAATAGTACGCACATAATCTTTTATAACATCCGCACCTATCATACCTAGAGCTGACATAGTGGATGCTCCACGCGGAACAACCGCTTGTCGAATCCTCAGGGCCCTTGCCAATTCACACACATGTAAGCCTCCTGCACCGCCAAAAGCAACAAGTGTAAAGTCCCGTGGGTCATAACCGCGCTGCACGGAAATCAAGCGAAGCGCACGCTCCATATGAGCGTTAGTTACCTGAATAATACCCAATGCGGCAGTCTGTGCAATTGTAAACTCGCTCGACTGATCTAACTTAGCCTGTTTGCCAAGTTGGGTCAGTACATCATGTGCTAGCGTCTCGTCAACCTTCATTTTTCCACCCAAAAACTGTTCTGGAAGAATGCGGCCTAAAACTAAATTAGCATCAGTTACAGTTGGATGATTGCCACCTAATCCATAACATGCCGGTCCAGGATTAGCACCAGCACTCATTGGGCCTACTTTAAGTGCTCCGCCAACATCTACGTATGCTATGGAGCCACCACCTGCACCTACAGCATGGATATCTATCATAGGTAGACGGATCGGGATACCGCCAACAACACTCTCTGTAGTTAGCTTAGTGTCACCCGGAAGTAAGGATACGTCTGTAGACGTACCACCCATATCCAAGGTAATAATTTGATCAATACCAGACATTTGTGAAACACATAAAGCCCCAACGACACCTCCAGCAGGACCAGAAAAAATTGAGTTCACTCCCATGATACGTGCCTCGCTAGCACTGATAGTACCCCCATTCGACTGCATTACACGAAACCTTTTCACATCATCTGGTAATTTATCGCCCAATCTACCAATGTACTCATCCAAGATTGGAGTGACATAAGCATTGACTAGAGTTGTAGATGCACGTTCAAATTCTCTAAATTCGGGGGCAACTTCAGTCGAGATAGACACGAAGAAGCCTGCATTTCGGAGTTCTTCGGCAATAATCTGTTCATGTTTAGGATAGTTAAATGAAAAAAGCAAACTAACCGCCACAGATCTGACTTTATTTTGTCTCAATTCATAGATTAGATTCGGAATTTCATCTACAGCTAAAGATTCTAATATATCACCTCCAGACGCAATGCGTTCACTAATTTCAAAACATCTATCATCATCCAACAAAGATACAGAATTATCTGTGCAAAAGCCGTAGATCATTGTCCTAGCTTGTCTACCAATTTTTAATACATCCTTAAAGCCTCGAGTGGTAATTAGAGCACACCTAGCACCTTTACGCTCTATAAGTGTGTTGGTAGCTACTGTAGAGCCATGCACTAACACAGCTTGCTTATTGTCAGACCCAATAGAAGATAATATTTTATCTATACCATCAAGCACCGCTTGCTCAGGAGCTAATGGCGTAGACAGTAGTTTGAAAGACTTGACGAAACATTCCACCTCATCAAAGATCACAAAATCCGTGAAGGTTCCGCCAATATCAACACCAATTCGTATTCTATGTTCCTGCATAATCCATACTATATCTTATTCAACAATTATCGCCCAGACTCTGTTTGACAACATGTTCTACTGAGTGGGATAATCTTCACTCAGTGAAAAACTCAAAATACTTCTATTTACATTCCCTGGGATGTGCCAAAAACACAGTGGATAGTAGAAGCATGGCACAACTTCTGGATGAGACTGGATACCAATGTACAGACCAACCAGAAGATGCCCAACTACTGATTGTTAACACATGTGGCTTTATTGGTCCAGCGCGGGCGGAGTCTATGCAAGTGCTGCACGAGTTGGCAGCAAGCAAAACTGCTGAACAACAGCTTATAGCTGCAGGTTGTCTGTCGCAACGCTACGGCTCTGAGATAGTCAGAGAAGTTCCTGGCATTGACGGAGTTATTGGTACTCGAAGATGGATGGATATAGTAGACGTAATAGAAAAAATGCAAAGTCGCAAGAGTGGCCAGCCTCTTTATCATATACCTGAAGTTCCAACAGTGGGCCGAGATGAAAAAGGTGTGCTACGGGTAGCAGTGGAAGGGAGCAGCGCTTACCTAAAAATTGCGGATGGCTGTCGTCGCCCATGTGCATTCTGTGCCATACCTCTAATTAAGGGTACCCACGTAAGCCGCCAACTAGAGCACATAATTGCTGAAACACGGCACCTACAATCCATGGGAGTACAGGAGATAGTCCTGATTTCACAGGATACCACTGACTATGGACATGACATAGGAATAAAAAACGGATTGGCACAACTCCTAAAAAAGATGGTTGCAAGCGTCCCTGACATACCGTGGATACGTATCATGTACGCATACCCAGGTCATGTCACTGACGAACTCATAGAGACCATGGCATCCTACCCGCAAATTGTTCCATATTTGGACATGCCGTTACAGCATGGTCACCGCAAGACCCTGCTTAGAATGAAGCGACCGGCAAACTTGGACTGGGTATACAGCACAATAGATAAGATGAGAGAAGCTATGCCTGGTCTTGCAATCCGCACCACATTCATAGTGGGATACCCTGGCGAGACTGAGGAAGAGTTTGGAGCATTACTTCACTTCGTTGAAGATCTGAAGTTTGATCGATTAGGAGCTTTTCAGTTTTCTTTCGAGCAAGAGACTACCAGCGCCCCACTGGGCGATCCAATTCCCCAAGAAATAAAGGAAGATAGATTCGAAAAACTAATGCAACTCCAACAGAGTATATCTTTACAAAAAAATCAACTGTTCTTAGGTCAAACACTCGACGTGTTGGTAGAAGGAAACGAAGGTGGAATAAGTGTGGGCAGAAGCTACCGAGATGCCCCAGAAATAG
>DCAJ01000117.1:76931-81026 GCA_002311455.1 Anaerolineales bacterium UBA1136
GAGACTTACCTGTAGGGACAATAAGCCCAGTATACATTACTGGAGCAATGGCCTACGACCTTACTGGGGTGCCGGCGCTGTCATAATGTGATAGGATGACAACGTATTACAGTACATATTCTGATGCTATGCTAGCCATTATTGCTGCACCAATTGTTAACGATTGTTCATCTATATTGAATCTTGGATGATGATGTGGATAATCCAAACCGAGCCCACTATTTGCTGAACCAACAAAGAAGTAGCAGCCTGGTATATCAACCATAAACTCGCTGAAATCCTCCGAAACTGCTGTTCGCTCGTCATTTGACACCGTGCTCACTTCCGGAACACACTGTGCCATTTCTCGTACCAATAGTGCTGCATCTAAGTCATTACTGACCGGACGATATCCAGTACTGAAAGTAACATTCGCAGTGCATCCCATTGCGGATGCAATATCTTTCACTATCCTAGTAACACTATTAGTAACTGTTTCATACGCGGAATCACTAAAATACCGTAGCGTACCTGCCAAGCTCGCCTCAGTGGGAATGACATTATGAGTATCCCCACAATGAATTTGAGTAACGCTGACCACTACTAACTCTGAAGGGGGTAAATTACGAGAAACTACAGTCTGAAGACCAACAACTATTTGCGCAGCTGCCACAGCCGGATCATTAGTATGATGTGGTGCAGCAGCATGACCTCCATTACCGACGATAGTACACTGCCAACTACAACTTCCCGCCATCATATTGCCGTCTGTAGCACCGACCCAACCAACAGGCCGCTCATTCCATAAATGCATACCGTAGACGTAATCTGGCCTAGGTTCAAGTAGTACCCCATCCTTAATCATAGCAGCAGCCCCAGCACCTCCTTCCTCTGCAGGCTGAAACACGAATTTAATCGATCCTTTCAACTCATCAGAATGCTCCGCAAGCATCCTAGCAGCACACAGTCCAATTGCTACATGACCATCATGACCACATGCATGCATCACACCATCATTTTGCGAAACATACTCAACATCATTCTCTTCCTGAATTGGTAAAGCATCCATATCAAATCTTAGGAGTACAGTAGGTCTGGTTTGTTGCCCCTTTAGTAATCCTACAACCCCAGTCTTCCCTACACCAACCCGTACCTGCATACCCAACTCATTAAGTTGCCTAGCAACTATGCCAGAGGTTCTGATTTCATGATACCCAACCTCAGGATGACGATGAAAATCGCGACGCTCAGCAATTAACGCCTTTTCAAGACGTTTTGCGGCTTTGATGAATTCGCTCATGTATAACAGCAACTCTTGTTTAATTGTTTGCAACTACAGATATCGGACACTATTCAACGATCTCTATTGGAATAGAACTACTTTGCTGTGCCTCGGCTTGAGTGGTCGAAATCCTAGCAATAGCATCTGCGATATCAAGCAGTGATATAGCAGCCTGTGATTCTGGTTGTGAAATCACAATTGGATTACCAGTGTCTCCTCCTACACGCACTTCAGGATCCAGAGGTATATTTCCAATAAAATCCACGCCTGTGTCTTTAGCCAGCTGCTCACCACCACCCTGGCCAAACACATCCAATCTTTCGCCATTAGGCATAACAAGATAACTCATGTTTTCTACTATACCGAGCACCGGAACATGCAATTGTTTAAATAATTCAAGTCCGCGACGAGCATCAGCAAGTGAAACTGCTTGGGGAAGAGTAACAATGAAACTACCTGTAAGAGAAAGGATCTGAGAAATACTAAGCTGTGCATCTCCAGTACCCGGTGGCAAATCTACAATCAAGTAGTCTAGATCACCCCAATCTACGTCACCGACAAATTGTTTTATCGCAGAATGCAACATAGGACCCCGCCAAGCTAAAGGTTGATTTTCTCCTACCAGCAATCCCATACTTATGACCTTAACACCATGTACCATTGCAGGAACTATTGTTTTGCCCTGCGGTGGAGGCAGGGATTTTACACCCATCATCATATGACAGTTAGGACCATAAACATCCGCATCCAATAAACCCACAGCGTTACCATGTTGAGCAATGGCTATAGCCACATTAACTGCAACGGTGGATTTACCTACCCCGCCTTTACCAGACGCAATAGCTACAGTACGCGAAAATTGTGGTGTCCTACTTTCTTGATCGTTCAAGAATGACTCCTTAATCTCAAATCTACAACAAGTTATTATCTCTACCTACTTTGCATCTTGTCAATGTATACCACTACATCTTCCTGTGCTTCCGCAAACTTCTGGAGTAACTCGTCATCACTACCCTTATAACGCCGAATGGATTGCTGTGCACATGCAGTACAACCTAACCTGGCTCGGTGAGAACCTGCATGACATGTCATGCATCCATCGATCCTCATCATCATCAATGAAAACGCAAGACCATCTACTGAATCTGGTTCCTGGTCACATACCATATCCACCAATTCATCCCAATCTTCATCACGAGTACCCTTTAGCTCTGGGATAACCCGCTCTGGGAACAATAATTCTGCATCCTGTTGATACATAATCACACACCTATAATAATGCTATAGTAATCCACTCAAGATAGTTGTTAGAAGTATACGAAAATATATGATACAAGTCATGTCACAACTGAACTACGGACATATGATCAATGCACAACAGAAACCAAAATGATGATTACAGTACAGCCAATCAACATTTAGTTCAAATATAGCTCTAATTTACCTCTGTTTCCGCTGCTGCTTTCTTGGCTGCAGCAGCTTCTTTCCTGGCTGCTTTCTTGGCTGCTTTCTTGACAATTTCCTCAGCGCGGGCAGTTTCCTCCGCCAAATAATCAGTGGGGCGTATACTAGCATAATATTCAACCGGTTTGTCTAAACGAGCCTTGTCGAATATGTGCGCGTCAGTACGATCATAAGAAGCCAACTCATAATCATGATCCATTTTTATGGCGTCAAAAGGACAATACTCTGCACAATAGCCACAATTCATGCATATATCAATATCTATATAAAAATTGGTTGGGGCAGGTATAGGGCGCCCGGTATCAGGATCAGATGAACGCTCTATCCAAATACACTGAGGCGGACATACTTTCGCACATATACCACAGGATGTGCACCGATCAGTAGTACTTCCATCATCATTATTTTCATACAGAAGAAAAGGTATAAAACGAAATTGCTCGGGTACCGGAAGCTTCTCCTCCGGATACTGGACTGTAAATACTCCACGACCTTCTGTACCTTGGCGAATATTCATGGCGCTATCATTATAATAGCGTTGACCTAAAAATCTCATGTCATCTACAAAAGAATCTACCAGATGCCTCATTGTCACCCCCATACCCTTGAGTATTCCTGTTCCGTACATATAATCAAGCTCCCTATTAGCGGTCAACTTCTCCCAGAACAATATCTATACTGCCCAATATCACCACTGCATCAGCTACCTTATGCCCCTTACACAATTCTCCAAGTACAGTCAGGTTCACAAATGATGGAGCACGCACATGATAACGATATGGATTGGTCTTACCATTAGAAATAACGTAATAACCTAACTCACCTTTGGGATTTTCAACACGACCATAAGATTCGCCCGCAGGCACTCGCACATTGTACTGAGGCTTTCCAGAAAAAATCTCTCCCTCAGCAGGAATGTCACGCATAACTTGTTGGCATATTCTTGCACTTTCACGCATTTCATCAACACGAATCAAATAACGATCATACACGTCACCATTTTGTCTAGTACAGATGTCGAAGTCAAAGCGATCATAAATACCATAGGAATCCGCACGACGCAAATCATACGGCACTCCAGAAGCACGTAAAAGAGGCCCGGCAGTGCTATATGCAATTGCCTTTTCAGGTGGAAGAACACCTACTCCAATACACCGGCTGCGAACAATTTCATTTTCTGTCAAATAATGGTCAAGCTCATCTATGGCTTTGGGCAAACGATTATTAACCAAATCACTGACAAACTTTACCATATCCTCACCACGTAATGTATCCGGAAAGTCTCTAGCTAATCCACCAAACCTCATGTAATTGCACATCATGCGCGAACCGGCAGTCGCCTCAAACACATCTAATATCAATTCGCGAGC
>DCAJ01000117.1:81107-87556 GCA_002311455.1 Anaerolineales bacterium UBA1136
TCATTCAAAAGAAAGCCAATGGCCCACATATGATTGGATATACGAGTAAGCTCTGCCATCAAAACCCTAATGTATTGTGCTCTTTCTGGAATCTCTACGCCCATGAGCTTCTCGACCGCCAGAGCGTAACCAAAGTTATTGCTCATGGAGCTCAAATAGTCTAGTCTGTCAGTATAAGGCATGTTCTGTATAAAAGTATTACGTTCGCCAATCTTCTCATGATTACGGTGCAAGTAACCCATAATGGGTTGTAGGTCAGTGATAGTCTCACCATCCAAAGCCACCACCATTCGGAAGACACCATGAGTTGAGGGATGCTGTGGACCTATATTTACTACTATCGAATCTGTATGTAGTGACTTGCCATTGGGATTGGTCTTTTGCAAACTTTCGTACAGACTATCATCAGTTACTGGAGCCCAATTGTCTATATCGAATTCAGGTGGGTAACTAACATTTTTTCCATAAGGATTATCAGCTTCGCTGCGCTTAACATCACCGCCAGGCCAGCGACTTTCAAACGGCTTGACATCCTCCTCGTAATAAGCTTCCTTCCAATCTTTACGAAGTGGATAACCATGAAAGCCATCCCACATTAATATGCGCCGCAGATTAGGATGACCATCAAACTGCACTCCATACATATCAAATATTTCTCTTTCTTGAAAATCAGCCCCAGGATAAATCGGAACAAGCGTTGGCACTACTGGATTTTCTCTGTCTACCTGTACTTTAATATTTATCCCTTTACCACCAGTAGTCTTATCAGCATGATAGACAACCTCAATATGGTTTTCATCGATATAGTCCACGCCAGTTACAGAAGAAAGATAGTCGTATCCTAACTCATCCCGAAGTACACTCGCAACCTCCGGCAACATATTAGCATTCACTATATATCCTTCATATCCTTCTCTAGTATCAGAATGGATTTGTCCATCAAAGCGAGCCACTATAGAATCTGATGCTACTTCATTTTCTGGTAGAGTAATCGAGCTATCTTTATCTGACACAGTTATTCCTGGATAGATCCTGTAGTTTCTTGTACTTGACCAGCTTGCTGAGCTAGCAAAGCATGTTGACGTGGATCCAACAAATCAGGGCCCAGGACTGGCACCGGAATTGCCTCGCTAGTGTCCTGACCATACCATCTAACTGATTTTAATGATTGACTTGCTATTTTTTCCTGAAGCTTTATTAGACCATACAACAACGCTTGTGGAGTAGGTGGACAGCCAGGCACATACACATCGACCGGGACAAATTTATCGATACCAGATACTACATTGTATCCCTCCTTAAAAGGTCCTCCTCCACTTGCACAAGCACCCATGGCCATAACATATTTAGGCTCAGGCATCTGATTAAATAGCCTCACTATCTGAGGAACCATCTTTTTTGTAACCGTACCAGAAACTATCATCAAATCAGCCTGGCGCGGAGTGGCCCTAAAGACCTCCATGCCAAATCGGGCTATATCAAAACGACTAGCTGCGGTACAAATCATTTCAATAGCACAACATGCAAGACCAAAAACCATAGGCCATATCGATGAGCTACGCCCCCAATTATATATTTTGTCTAATGATGTAATAGTAACAGATGATTGCAGCTCATTAGGCACCGGTATATCTGGGTTTGATAATTCGTTGTTCATCAGTGGAAACACTCCTCACATCATATTTTACCGCTTATCTTTTCCGTTGTGGGCTTTTCATCATTTCTGCCAATCAATAGATTTAAGACCACATGATTGAAATGACTTTTCGTAAACATCTGCTATTTAACTGCACTGCTAATATTATCAATTTCATTAATTACATATTTCACAACCTAGTGATTATATGATTCACATACTCCTTTGTCAAGAATTTGTACAGTTCGATACACTACAACAAAAATGATTCTTTATTGACTACAAAATAGGTTGATGATAAACTATGTGACATACATAACTAAGCTGAATGTTCTCAGCTCAGTTACAGTGCAATTATCATAATAGGAGATTAATATGAGCGTATCAACAGATGCTCACCAAATAGTGTCGAAATCACAGAGCGATGATGACATCAGCCTTACGGAAAAAGCTCGGGAACATGTAGCTAAGCTACTGACCGAACGTAATACTCCAGACCATGGGCTGCGTGTGTTTGTCTCAGGTGGCGGCTGTTCCGGCATGCAATATGGTATGGCTATGGAAGGTGAGTCCCGCGAATTCGATACTATAGTAGACGATAATGGCGTTAAGGTATTTATTGATCCCACATCACTTATGTACATGAGTGGTTCTTCAATCGATTATGTAGACAACTTGATGGGTGGTGGCTTTAGCATAGACAATCCTCAAGCAGTAGCCAGTTGTGGATGCGGACACTCGTTCCGCACAACTGAAAATTCTCCGTCTAGTCCTGCGGCATCTTCCGGAGGATGTGGATCCTGCGGTTAGTTTCTTTATTTGTTTAAGACAAAAATGCAAACTGCAAATTACTGCTGAGTTCCCGAGATTAGTGTAGCTATTTAACCATTTCATAACAACATAAAAGTTAACCGCGTTGGCGATAGATTGCTACTACACCGGAGACAATTCCCAGAGTAAACAGGCTCGCTATTAGTATTATAGGTGGTAAAGACCCACCTTCAAATTCAGGAGTCGAGAAGGTTGGCTGGGGTATTGGAGGTGCTGGCGTAAAGGTGGGTAAACGAGTAGGAGGAGAAGTATATTCTGGGTTGACGGATCCAGAGACTGGAACCGCTTGAAGAGTAGGTGTAGGAGGAGATTCAACCGTAGGCAATTCTTCAACCGTAATTCCACGAACCAACACCAGTGGAGAATAAACCCACGCTATATCACTTGTACCTTCTGGATACTGTATAGCAATCCATTCACCGAAAGAAGTACGGCCTACGACTAAAGGTACCTGACCAGCAACTAGAACACCCACCTTTTCATAATACGTACCTGGCCCAGATCGAACATTAACCCGTTCGGGCACATACACATGTGCTCCACCTACAGTTGGAGTAGGAACAAAAGTTGTTGTGAAAGTAGCAGTAATAGTCTGCGTTGGTGTCTGTTCATTTTCCTCAGCACCGACTGAGCCAGACCAATACAAACAAACAAGTAGACTAAATACTAGTAACGAAATCTTCTTGAACACAATATTTTGGTTATAGATAGTTACAAACATCGAACATTCACTTACATACTATTAACACTGAATAGCACTAAATTAACATCATTTTATATAAGAGTACATCATCTAAGTATTTCTCTATAGCAAATTAAATAGAAACCAAGTATACAGCTACTCATAAGACTTATTGCTCTGAGACCCTAGTAGTGTGTATTGGAACGGCCCAATTATCCCACTCAGCACCGTTAGACCTGTAGGCCGGCACACGTACACCTGATACTGGGTCATATAGACCAATCACCATGGTATGAACCTCTCTAGAAATATTTGCGCCATAAACCAGACTATGGTGATCTAGAACCAAAGCTCCCGGTTCCCATGCTGATGTAGGCCAATATCCACTCGAAGGCGGCCCATCAGCTTGGGCAACAATGTTGCCCAATGAATCAAGCAAGTGAACAAACACTGTTAAATCAGTGTCCACTTTTCTTTCAGCCTGCCAATACAGTGTAAAAGATATTTCAGATGTTCCATACTGTGAAATAGTATATCCCAACAACTTAACACCAGAAGTAAAGATAGATCCATCTTCTACTTCTGGACTTTCGTTTATCATATTAGTTGGCATTAGCCGTCCCACATCAATCATCAAGGACTCAATTGGCATATCGCTTACACTTATTAAAAGCGAATTTGCCAAATCATCATCCCAAAAGGACAATCCCATACGCATGACTGTCGGAGCTTCGGCTGAACTTATAATAGGAAGTACGTATACGTCGGGGTAAATTACATCTGGTATCCATTCTCCAGTGGGCAGTAGCCCGCCACCTGGCCAAGTATCTAGTTTAGCTATATTTTTCATTTCATGCCCATACACATTAATTGCAAGTTTGTAATCAATGTCCATATATGATTTGCCACGCCAATAGAATGTCATTTGCACTGAATCATCTGTAGTAATAGTACTATTGACTATGGAATAACCTACTAGTTCGATCTCATTATTGAAAGTAGCTCCACTGACTATCATATCCGAAGGAATATCTTCCTGTGCAATATACTTAGGAACCTTGTAGCTAGGCGCAATATATAAATTGACAATCACAAAAGACACAATTAGCAACACTATCACTACAACGTTACACAATAATCTCTCTAAATGCTTGCCAAATAGAGAAATCATCCCCGCCCCTAAATACGTGCTAAGCACCGTCACCGTTATTATTGCTAACCTACCTTGCGCAGCATGTTGATTCAAGGACCAATAAACATTTCCAATAAGAGTCGCTAATATAAGGGTAACTGCTAGAACATGTCTTACATGTATTTTGCCAATATTTACTCCAGAAGAATATCTTCTCACAATAGATGCAATGCCACCACTAACAGCAATCAGTACTAGCCCATTTATGATGTCGAAATACCACCTTCCAGGAATTATGTTGAAAGCTCCAAATATTCCCCACAGGGAATACCACCAACCCCTCCACTCCAATATAAATTCGTCCCAAGTTGGTGGTCCAGTACGCACAAAACCATACAATTCTGCCATAGTAGTAGTACCAAGAAGCTCGTTATACAGAATCCAATTCCTATAAAACCACCAGCTTGTCAATACAAATACGCATAATGCAATTATTAATCCTTCACGGAATGCTTGATACCAGTTACCATGATATTGAGCCCTCCATATCAGATATGTAGCGACAACTGGTACTAACAATAGTGCAGAAAGCTTGGTGAGAATTGCTAATCCAAGCAGCACACCTAACAACCAAGGTGCAAATTGCCGTTGCAGTGATTTTTTTGGTAACCACGATGGAATTAACGATACATTATCCTCAAGATTTACTGCTAGAATAAGAATATAAATAATAAGTGAAGTTAAAAACCAAACACCATTATCATTGTTCACTGAAGCACTGATGAAAACAAACATCGGGTTAAACGCAGTAAGAGATGCTGCTAAAATTGGCAAGTTGCCATTTTCTGGAAAAAGAGCTTCAGCGACAAAAAAAGTAAGTGCTACAGTTCCACATCCCAACAATATGGAAAACCAACGGAGTACATGCACAGCTAGGGTCACACCAGTCAAAGGAAACTCCTCAAGATTAGTATGGCGAAACATGTTTACATTTTCAGTAGTACCTGGAACACCTACTTGACCAAAAGGATTGTAGGAGTAACGACTAAGTGAATCATAATCATCAATCCAAGAAATTAGTGCTGCACCAATATAATAATATAATGGTGGCTGACTACCTTCCTGTCTGTATGTAGTAAGTTCTCCAACCCGCTGCACAGGCAAACCACGACCAGCTGCGATTTCCCTCAAAACTCCATAATGCCAGGCTTCATCGGAAGCCTCAAAAGTCGGTGTTGATTGGTCAAACACAAACGCAACACTTATAAACAATATTAGCAATAGATATAAACGGGTGTATGACTTCATATGATTGGTAGAAATATCAGCGTAAGAAATGGAAACACATCATATCAATAAACTGATTGTTATCGACATTATACAATTTCAGATGTTAATCAGAGTTTATGAAGCAAGCTAATTCGTGGCCAGGGTCTATAACAACCCGTACTGGAGTAGCAGGAGCAATTCGCACAGTGTGTCGTTGCAAACTATGTATGAAACGTCCTGACGGTAGGCGCACACGATACACATTGACCATACCTCTGTACTCCCTGGTAAGTACTATTGCTCCAGAAGTTGGGTCAGGAGTCATGCGAACATCATCAGCTCTCACCGCTACTTCAACTTGATCGCCCACTTTAACGGGATTAGTTGACTGGAGCAAACCAATCTCTGTTTGTACACCTTCGTTAGTGACTTCGCCAGGAATGAGGTCTGTTTCACCCATAAAAGTAGCTACAAAGCGAGTGGCAGGATTGCCAAAAACATCTCCAGGAGTGCCCACTTGCTCAACACAACCTTGGTGCTGCACAGCAATACGATCCCCCATAAACAAAGCCTCCTCCTGATGATGAGTTACAAATATTGCGGTAGTTCCACTCATTCTAAGAATAGCTCTCACTTGGTTACGCACATGCACTCTCTGGCCACTATCAAGGTTGGAAAACGGTTCATCCAAAAGTAATACATCGGGTCTAGGGCCCATCGCTCGTGCAAGAGCAACTCGCTGTTGCTCTCCACCAGACAATTCATGAGGCATACGATCCGCATAACCACTCAAGCTAACTAGCTGTAGCATAGCATTTACCTGGTCATCCCGATTAGTACCATGCAAACCATAAGCCACATTCGCTGCCACAGTTAGATGAGGAAATAAAGCATAATTT
>DCAJ01000117.1:87628-93771 GCA_002311455.1 Anaerolineales bacterium UBA1136
AATTTTGAAAAACCATGCCAACTCGACGATTTTCAGGCGGCACAAACACTTCTGCACTCACCATCACCTTTCCGCCCACTTCAACTGATCCAGAATCTGGTTTGGAAACACCTGTAATCAGACGTAGTAGAGTGGTCTTACCACACCCACTTGGACCAATAAGAGCAAGAATCTGTCCTTTTTTTACATCGAGACTTAATCCATTTAATGCACCAGCTTCTGCAAATGTTTTCACCAAACCTTTACATCTAACTGCTATATCACTCATCTGACTTAGACTCTTTCCCGTAATATAAGTAGTGCCATGGGTACAGATGATAACAGAATTAAAAGTAAAGCGGGAGCGGCAGCTGCCCCAAACATAGCTTCCTCTACAGCTGACCAAACTGAGGTTGCCAAAGTATTGAATCCAAGCGGTCCTAAAATCAAAGTAATGGGAAGTTCTTTCATAGCGGTAAGAAACACTATCCCAATGCCGGCAGCAATGCCCGGCCATGCTACTGGAACAGTAATTGTCCGAAACACATTCACAGGACCTTTCCCTAAAGTACGAGCAGCTTGTTCAATACTTGGCGCTATTTGCAAAAGCGAAGTACGCAATGCTCCAAGCGCCTGTGGTAGAAACATTATTAAGTATCCCAAAAGCAATAAATACAAAGTCTGATAAATCGGGTTTGCATAGTTAGCACCGAAAAATACCATCGCCAGAGCAACCACCATTCCTGGTAAAGCAAAAGCCGAATAGGAAACTCTTTCCAAGAACAACGCCATCCAACCCATCTGACGCACACTTAGTAGAGCAACAGGAATTGCAGCCAACAATGAAATTGCTGAAGCCAGCCCAGATGCAAACACAGAATTCCAAGCTGCGGTCCACAACGATGGAAATGCAATGCTTAGCTTCAAGCTCCTCAAGAACCAGTAAAGCAATATACTTGCAGGCAGTACAAGGGACAAGATGACCACACTAGCGCAAAGCAAGAGTGATGGCCAACGCCAATATCCAAGCTGTACCTGGATTGGCCTACCAATAGCCCCTACATGACCTCCATAATAACTAGCTCTGCCCCGCGTACGAATCTCAATTAATAGCACAAATACTGTAAGTAATATAAGCACTAATGCTAGCACAGCTGCTCCTGTACGATCAAAAGATGATTGGTACTGAATGTAAAGTACCCGTGTAAAAGTACTATAACGCATGACTGATACTGCCCCAAAATCACGTAGCACATATAGTGTGACTAACAAACCTCCAGCTGCCAAGCCAGGTCGAAGCTGCGGCAGAGTCACACGCCAAAAGGTACTCCATGGACCATTCCCCAGATTACGGGAAGCCTCTTCCAAAGCTGGATTCATTCGCATCAGGGAAGCTCTAGTGCTAGTTAGGATATAAGGATAACTAAGCAAAGTAAGAACCAAAAACGCGCCAGGGAAACCATATAATTTCGGTAGTTGTTGGACACCCAAAGGTTCTAGCCACTGCTGCAAGATTCCACGTGGTCCTAGTACAGAAATAAACAAGTAAGCACCCACATAACTTGGCACTACAAGTGGCAAAGTAGTAAGTATTGCACACACACGACGCATCGGTAAATCCGTGCGAACGGTAAGCCAAGCTATTGGAACAGCTACTAGAGCACTTGCTAACGTAACACTCGCCGCCAGGTAAACAGTTCTTAAAAGAACACGAGCAGTACGAGCACTAAAAAGAATGTTCCATACTGCATCTCCCGCTTCTACTGCGCGAAGAAGTAAATATATTGTTGGTAACAAAAGTATAAAAGCAACAAGAGCGCCCATGAGCCACACCATAACCTTCCAGGGATTAGTATTTTGGAAGAAACTACTCACGAGACGCTTTTTTGCCAAGTAATCCATTGACACAAATTCAAACTTTCTAGTTCAAGACTGTATTCATGAAATTATTCGAACGATCAACACTTATTCCAGAGCACCTACTTCTGTAAGCAAATCAACAGTACCCTGTAAGTCAATTAAATCGCTAAGGTCAATGTCAATCTTATTGAGCTCAGCAATTGGCATTAACTCTCTATGAATCTTCACACCTTCCACTAATGGATATTCATAAGTCTGTTCAGCAAAATACTGTTGTGCCAGTGGAGATAACAAGAATTCGATGAATTTCATAGCGCTATCTTCATTTTGACCAGTTTGGATCCTTCCAACCCCAGCCACCATTACTAAAGATCCGGGACCACCACCTGGTAGGAAATAGTTTCTAGCTTCGAAACTTTCACCCTCAGAAACGATAAAGCGATATAAGTAGTAATGATTAACAAAACCAACATCAATTTCACCTGCAGCCGCAGCAGCCACTTGAGATGTATTATTAGGATACACACCAACATTGTTAGCCATTATGCCTTCAAGCCATTCCTTGGTCTTTTCTTCACCCCAAGTAGATCGAAGGGCTGTAACCATAGCTTGAAACGAACCGTTAGTGGGTGCCCATCCAAGACGACTTTTCCATTCTGGTTCTACAAAACCCCATAAATCGGATGGTAGATCTTTTTCAGGATCGATGGTTGTAGTATTGTATACAATTACTCGTGCTCTACCTGATACACCAACCCAGTCTCCATCTTTCGATTGGAACTTTGAATCCACATTAGCTAGTAAATAGGCAGGCAATTCTGCAAACATACTAGATTCAGCTACAGCACCAAGTCCGCCAGGATCTTGTGCCCAGAAAACATCAGCAGGACTGTTATCACCTTCCTCCATTAGCACTGCTGCCATCTCGGCAGTCTTGCCATATTTAACTTTTACTTCTATTCCAGAAGCAGCCTTAAACTGATCAATAATAGGCTGTACTAGACTTTCCGAACGCCCAGAATATACTACTAAGCTCTGAGGTGCCGGTTCAACTTCAGGTTGGCAAGAGACCACAAATAAGATAGATACTATTACCGGGTACAGTACGATTTTCATGCTGACAATAGTATTTTTGAATACTATCTTAGACAAAGTTATGTGCCTCCTTAATAATATAGTTGGTGAAACAAACACAATATACAACACAAACAAATTATCATATATTCTTTACATTAGCATCTACCTTTTATTTAAATTGACTATCGGGCAAAAATCAGAAGATTAAACTTCAGTCACAGTGTCAAATTTTCTTCCTTATTCACACAGTTTGAGCAATATCCTTCGAAACAAACACACGCGTGAGTGAACTTTGCTCCGGTGAGTGCAGAAAATTCATCTTGCACTTGCCTAATCTTGGGGGTTTCCACTTCTATGATCTTACGACAACCAAGGCATGTAAAATGATAATGTTCACCTTTATTAACCGATTCATAATACTCCACGCCATGATCACGAGCAAAATAGCGCTGTTCAATTAAATCCATTTCCTTGAGAAGACCGAGTGTCCTGTATACAGTTGCAATATTCAAATTAGAATTTAGTTTACGGGCGCGACGAAACACCTCATCTGCATCAAGATGATCTCCGGTTTCATCAAGTATAGATAAAATAAGTTTGCGCTGGGGAGTCATCCTCCGACCAACATCCTTAAGTTGTGATGCAAATGATTTTCTTTCTTCCATTTTTCACATTTCCTTGAGCCAACTAGCAACTTTCAAATTAATAAACTAAGCCACATTACTATTATTGCAGATGCGACTCACTTGCAATAATAGTAATAATAACACACTTCGCAATTTACTACATCGATGTTGAGCATAAAATATTTGGTGTTGCAATTGAGTGCTATTAGCAACAACTTGTGATTCTAGCCTATTTCCTGACTACTAAGAAATGATAAAACGAGTTAACAGACGTACTAACGCTGCACAAAAATAGGTACATCCGCACTACGAGCGACATTTCCAGCAGCATCACCTGCCCGCACGTGAATACTATGCGCCCCCACTGTATCTATTCGCCAGCGTGTGGCAAAGGGAGCAACTGTCCTAGTCTCAACCTTCCTGTCATCAACCCATATTTCCACAAAAGAGACTGAAAAATTATCGTTAACATCTGGTTGAATTACAATCGACTCTTCATCAATACCAACAATCTTTCCAGGCCATGGTGTAGTAAGACTTACAACAGGTGGCTGATTATCTACTGTTACCTGAACTGTAGACATATCAAAATGTTGATCAGTCCGTACTACTAGTATCTGTAGAGTATATAGTCCAGACAATCCATTAGTATCCCACTGCTGTAAAACACCATCATTTACCCCTTGGTAATTATCACCTCCAAGCTGCGACCACTGATCTGGATTAAGGCCTTGTCCATATTGCAATCTGTAGTATTGGAAATCATCACCTCTTGCCGACCCTTCTATGGAAACAATCCCTTTTACATAATCGAAAGGTAGCGGCAAAATTATTTCGGCCGCTTCCGAATATGCAGCTTGATTATTACCTTGCACTGTGTCGTATTCACGCGGTGGCTGCGGTATTCCTGAATTTGCAATCCAATCTGCAGCACCTGAAGGCAGCATTTGAAAAACTCTATCTTCAATTAACTCCGGCGGCGTATAAACAGTAGCTAGTCTACCAGTCTCACTATTGATCTTAAACGACTTCCATATATTATCTAAGGTGACTGGTTCAGTTCCAATTATAAATACCTCACGAACAGTATCCTGGCAATCATCAGTTGGTAACAAACCGGATGGATAACATACTCTAGTCTCCTTAATACCTATAGGACGATCCCATCCAATAGGTGCAAGACTCATAGAACGCACACCATAAGTCATGACAGCATGCCAAATAGGTGCAGCTCCATTGGAACCAGAAACTTCCAACATTCCAGTAGAGTCATTGTTACCCACCCAAACACCAGCCACTAACTGAGGTGTGTAACCTACGGTCCAGCTATCTACATAATTGTTTGTTGTACCAGTTTTTGCTGCAGCAGGTCGTCCCAACTCTAAGGAATTAGGGTGCCCAAAGGCAGGAATACGGGATCGTTCATCTGAAAGTACATGATTCATTAAATAGGCTAGTTCAGGGCTAAGTACTAGTCGGGTATCAGGAGCTTTAAATTCACAGGGCGATTCACTATCAGATCCGCAGTATGTCAATACACTACCATCTCTGTTCTTAATGCTTAAGATAACAACCGGATCCAGAGATCTAAACCCGCTCCGCATCCGAGATTCATATGCAGGTTTGCCTGCCATAATTCCATTATTAGCAAACACGCTATAGGCATAAGTTAAATCAATCAGGCTGACTTCACCTCCACCAAGAGTCAAAGCTGGACCATAATTACTAGTGTCACCATCTAAAGAATTGATACCTAATTTATGTGCAGTACGAAGCACATTGTCTACGCCCACTATGGTCATAACTTTTACTGCAGGTACATTGAGTGATTGGGACAATGCTATACGAAAACTCACCGGTCCACGAAAAGTGCGGTCATAATTTTCGGGAACATATGAAACACCAGTATCTAATGGAAATGCTGTCCTTACGTCAAGCACCATACTAGCAGGAGTATATCCTTGCGAAAATGCAGTTAGATAAGTAAACGGCTTAATTGTAGATCCAGGCTGACGCAAGCCAGATGTAGCCACGTTGAAGCTACCGTCTATCTCACGATTCCAATAATCATACGAACCAAGCATAGAGAGTATCTCACCAGTTCCAGGATCCTGTACAATGGCTGCCACATTACTTGCGTTACGATCAACACCTACATATTTGCTGGCTACTGGTGTTAAATATGCAGCTGCCTTACAATCACTACTATCAGATGTCAATACAACTGTACTTGGATTTAAACCACTGAGACGATTAATATGCGTACGAGCAACACACTCTACTTGTTTCTGCAAATCCACATCTAATGTAGTAGTAATGCGCAAACCCCCGCGCTGTACTAGGTCCTCGCCTAATTGCAGTATAACCTCATTCAATACATAAAAAACAAAATGCGGGGCATCAATATTGAATCGACTGCTTGCAGATTGTAACCTGGAGAAAACATCATCAACGAGGGCTGCGCGGGCGTCTTCTTCGGTAATATAACCTTGATTTACCATCGCCTCTAAAACTAGGGCCTGTCGCTTTTGGGCAGACTCCGGAGCATCAATTGGATTTAAGGTCGGAGACTGAGGAATAGAGGCTAGCAATGCACTTTCA
>DCAJ01000111.1:0-2041 GCA_002311455.1 Anaerolineales bacterium UBA1136
ATTGAATCTTGGCGTTGAGGGTATGATGATTATGGGAGCTGTGACTGGGTTTGCGGCTGCCTTCCATACAGACAGCGTGTTAGCGGGCGTGGTAGTTGCTATGTTGGTTGGTGGCGCAATGGCTGCGATACATGCGTTTGTAACTATTACATTGCTTGCTGACCAGGTCGTATCTGGATTGGCTCTGACGTTGCTTGGTACTGGACTTGCGAGCTTTTTAGGCCAGCGGTTGGGTCCGGGTGCAACTCCGTTGGTGGGGCAAATTGGTCCTAGATTTGAGAGAATTGCAGTGCCTGTGTTATCAGATTTGGCTGTAATTGGAGAATTAGTTTTTAATAGAGACATGTGTACTTACGTGATGTATATTCTTGTGCCAGTTATGTGGATGTTTATATACAAATCGCGGCCTGGTTTGTTTTTGCGATCGGTAGGTGAAAATCCGCAGGCCGCAGATGCTATGGGTGTGAATGTGTTTCGAGTGAAATATGTGTACACAATAGTTGGGGGTATGCTTGTGGGGCTGGGAGGAGCGCATCTATCCTTGTCATATACTCCAGGATGGACTGAAAATATTACTGGAGGCAGAGGGTGGATTGCTGTTGCACTAGTAATATTTGCTACATGGGACCCGATTAGGAGTGTGGCCGGCGCGTTACTATTTGGGGGTGTTAATGCAATTCAGTTTAGGCTTCAGGCCGCTGGTACAAATATTTCAGCATCTCTGTTGAATATGATGCCATATATCTTGACAATATTAGTATTGGTCATCGTTACTTGGTTTGAATCATTACGTAAGCGGATTGGTGCGCCGGCTGCACTTGGAATACCTTATGTTAGAGAGGAAAGAGTCTGATTGTATGGAATGAGCGTGGAGCAAGGTTAGAAAATGGGAAAAATGATTAAATTTAGACTTAACGGAAAGGACATATCCTACAGTGGCGAATTGGATGTGAATTTGCTGAGTTATTTAAGGGAAGACCTTAATGTAACGTCGCCTAAGGACGGATGCTCTCCGCAGGCTGCGTGTGGTTGTTGTGTGGTACAGCTTGATGATAAAGCAGTGCTTGCATGTGCTAAGAAGATGAACGACGTTGTGGGAAAACATGTACTAACGCTTGAAGGTATGAGCTGGTATCGTAGAACTATATTCGCGACCGCCTTTGTTAATGCAGGTGGTGTACAGTGCGGCTTTTGTATTCCAGGTATGGTGATGCAGGCTGATGCGCTCATCAAGCGGAATGCAGAACCTAGTCGGGGCGAGATTGAAAAAGCATTGACACCTAATCTCTGCAGATGTACCGGATATAAAAAGATAATTGACTCAATTATGGTGGCTAGCGATGCTATAAGGAACGAGGAAGAGCTTGAATTGATCTCTACTGCTGGCATGATTGGTGAGAGGCATCCACGATATCATGGGGAAGTATTTGTGCTCGGGCAGCATGAGTATACTGATGATATACGTATGGAACGTATGTTGTATGGCGCGCTTAGATTTAGTGATCATCCTCGAGCTGTTGTAAAGGCCATCGACTGCACAGAAGCATTTGGAATAAATGGGGTGATTGAGATAATTACTGCGGCAGATATACCTGGTGACCGGTATATTGGATTAATTAAAAATGATTGGCCTATTATGGTGGGAGTGGACGAGATCACCTGCTACGTCGGGGACGTGTTGGCGGGTGTAGTAGCTTGCGATGAAGCTACCGCGCGATTGGCAGTGAAGGCGATAAACATCGAATACGATGTGTTGGAACCAATTGTAACGACAGAAGATGCCCTCAAGGTGGGTGCTGATGTAGTACATGAAGGAAATACAACAAATGTATTGTCAGAAACTTTAATTAGACGGGGTGATATTGAGCAAGCGAAATGTAACAGTAAATATAACAGCCATGGTATTTACGAGACGCAGCGAATTGAGAATGGCTTTATGGAGCCTGAGTGCGCGGTAGCTTACGTAAAAAATGGAATAGTCAATGTGTTTTCACAAGGGCAAGGTGTATATGAAGATAGAACTCAGATAGCTCAGGTTCTT
>DCAJ01000111.1:2098-4895 GCA_002311455.1 Anaerolineales bacterium UBA1136
CATTTGGTGGTAAAGAAGATTTGTCCGTGCAAGGGCATGCAGCACTGCTTGCGTCAAAGGTGCGACAACCGGTCAAAGTGCGACTTAATAGAGAGGAGTCGATTATTATGCATCCCAAACGGCATCCGGTTTGGATGGACTACGATGTTGGATGCGATGGCGATGGTATGTTAACTTATGTCACGGCTAAATTTGTTGGTGATACTGGAGCATATGCATCGGTGGGCATGAAGGTTATGGAACGCTGTGCAGGGCACGCTACCGGGGGATATCATGTCCCTAACGTTAATATTGAGTCGTTATCAGTTTATACCAACAATATACCGAATGGCGCGATGCGAGGATTTGGCGTCAATCAGGCTACCTTTGGAATTGAAAGTTGTATTGACGAATTGTGTGATGAAGGGGGCTTTGATCGGTGGCAGTTTCGATATGATAACGCCCTGGTAAAAGGTAGTACAACTGCAACAGGACAGGTGTTGGGAGATGGTGTGGGCATGCGTGCTACGCTTGATGCAGTGAAAGAGAAGTTTCGGAACGAAAAAATCGCCGGTATTGCCTGTGGGGTAAAGAATACGGGCATTGGAAATGGAATGCCTGAATATTCTGAGGTTACTGTGTCCATAGATTTAGATGGAAAGATTATCGTTAGGCATGGTTGGACAGAAATGGGTCAAGGTGTAAATACTATGGCTGTTCAGGCGTTATGTCACGAAACAGGGATTAATCCTAGCCTTGTAGAAGTTATGGTCGATACCACTGCAGGGCTCGTGACTGGTATGACAACGGCATCGCGAGCTACATCGTTAATGTGTAGTGCAATTATTGATGCATCTATTAGACTGAAGTCAGATATAGAGGAATACGGGCTAGAAGAGCTTAAGGGCAGAAAATATGTTGGTAAGTGGGGCATAGATTGGACAACTAATCTGAATGTTAGAGAATCTGAGCAAATAACACATTATTCGTATAGCTACGCTACGCAGGTGGTGACTCTAGATGATGACGGTCATATAAAGAAAATTATTGCAGCTCATGATGCAGGAAAGATATTTAATCCCACGTTGTTCGAGGGACAGATTGAGGGGTCAATTCATATGGGTCTGGGGTATGCGATAAGTGAAGATTTACCAATGAGTGGTGGTAGACCAGATAGTACCAAGTTACGGAAGTGCGGCATTTTGCGCGCAAAAGAGATGCCTGAAATGGAAGTTATCGGTATAGAAGTTCCTGACCCAAATGGCCCGTATGGTGGGAAGGGGGTGGGTGAAATTGGACTCGTGCCTACGGCTGCTGCTGTTGCAAATGCGCTATATCAGTATGATGGTATTCGCCGTAAGAGTTTACCAATGAAAATGAACGGTAAACGACGCAGGTAATGCGCGATATGTACTGACAATAATATTGTATGCATACTTATATATGCTCCAAGTGCAGTGAGCGATATAGAGCTAGTGAGATAATGTATCTATGTCCAGCTGATGATGGCGTGCTTGATATTGATATTGACTATTTGAATATTGTGCGGAATGGGTGGCGACCTGAAAGAATGAGTCCCGCTGATATGTCTATATGGCGATATTCGATGTTGATACCAGTAAGTAAGCCGGATTTTAAAAGTGGAATTGTGGGATCTGTTGGAGGTAGCCCACTTGTGTATGCCGATCAATTGAGTAAGGGACTGGGAGAGCAAGTCTGGATAAAGAATGACTCATTGTTACCAACGGGATCGTTAAAGGATAGAGCTAGTGCTGTAGTCGTATCGGACGCCATCGCTCGGGGGAGGAATGTTATCATTGCGGCTTCAACAGGAAATGCGGGAGTGGCACTCGCTGGCATGGCTGCTGCTACTGGTGTGAAGGCTGTTATACTTGCGCCGGCCGGTGCTCCAGCAGGAAAGATTGCCCAGATTGTTGCATATGGGGCGTTGCTGATACTGGTTGATGGAAGCTACAGTGATGCATACGATCTAGCATCGCGAGCTTCTAAGGAGATGAATATATATTGTCGTAATACGGGCTATAACCCATTTACCATCGAAGGTAAGAAGACTGTGGCATATGAGATCTGTGAACAACTAAGTGATCATTTGGTAGATGGAGATCATGCAAACTATTGGAAGGTTCCGGATATTGTGGTGGTGCCAGTGGGTGATGGTAACATGATCTCCGGTGTCTACAAAGGTTTTGTTGATCTAATGGCTATAGGCATTACAAGTAAGATTCCAAAAATTGTGGGAGTCCAAGCTGAAGGATCGGCAGCAATTGCAAATGCTTACAATAGGGGTGATGAGGTAGTTGCGGAAGTTCGTTCGCAGACTATAGCCGATAGCATATCAGCCGATAGACCATCAGACGGATACCGGGCCATTAAAGCAGTGAAAGGATCTGATGGCGAGTATTTTACTGTCGCCGAAGATGAAATTAGAAAATCCGTTCTTGATGTAGCTAGTATGACTGGTATGTTCGTGGAGGAATCTTCCGCAGTCGTATATTCAGGGCTTAGGCAATTGCAAAATACCGAAAGAGTGAAAAGCGGTGATAATGTGGTAATACTAATCACAGGTCATGGTCTAAAGACAGTCGATGGCAGTGGCGTTAATCGGGAAATGTACTCATGTGTTCGACCAAGGCTTGACGAGCTGGGCGATGTATTAATGTCTAAGAATATTATTGTATGAGAGGGGCATGATAAACCTGACAATTGATAAACATGGGCTGGAGAAGTCACTTGAAGTTGCTCGGGAAAGAGGAATAGTTATACCTACATTTGCGCAGATGGTAGATCATACGCAAAT
>DCAJ01000111.1:4953-7180 GCA_002311455.1 Anaerolineales bacterium UBA1136
CAAATTCCTGGAGATATACAGAGTGACCTTAGGAAAGTAGGTCTATGGGATATACATCCTAGAAACCTGTTTAGGATATCATGGTATAACGAGCCGGTAGAGACTGGTGGGGCATATGGGGACCCAAATTTTATGGAGTTGCCAAGCAGCCTCACGGGTGTGGACGCAAAGATAGTTGCTATGGTTGGCAAATGGTTTCCTACTGGAGCGCATAAGGTGGGCGCCGCCTTTGGCTGCTTAGTGCCAAGACTAGTTACAGGTCAATTCAATCCAACGGAGCAAAAATCGGTATGGCCATCAACTGGTAACTACTGCAGAGGAGGAGCATACGATGCGGCTTTGTTGGGGTGCGAGGCGATTGCTATACTGCCCGAAGGAATGAGCAAAGAGCGGTTTGACTGGCTTGAGGATATTGCTTGCGAGATAATAAAGACACCAGGTAGCGAGAGTAATGTAAAGGAGATTTTTGACAAGTGTAGTGAGCTCAAGTCATCTGGACAAGATTTGATGATTTTTAATCAGTTTGATGAATTTGGGAACTATTTATGGCACTACTACGTAACAGGTAGAGCAATGGCTGATGTAATGAGTCGATATGAGGATGTGGGATGTCGGCTTGCTGGTCTGGTATGTTCAACAGGATCGGCTGGGACAATAGCGAGTGGAGATTATTTGAAGGAGTGTTGGCCGGAATCAAAAATTGCCGTTTGCGAAGCCTTACAGTGTCCAACTCTACTGATGAATGGGTTTGGTTCGCATAGAATTGAAGGTATTGGTGACAAGCATGTGCCATGGATACATAATGTTAGAAATACAGATATGGTCATTGCTGTTGATGATGAGGCGGCTGTTACTGTGTCAAGGCTTTTTAACGAAGGAGAAGGACTTGAGTATTTAAGAAAGCGAAATGTTGACAGCGGACTAGTGGACAAATTGTCTTTAGCTGGAATAAGCGGAGTAGGAAATATTGTTGCGGCTATAAAGTTTGCAAAATGGTATGAATTAGGTTCTGAAGATGTAGTGTTGACGGTACTAACTGATAGTATGGAGCTTTACAAGAGTAGACTGACTGAGCTTAATGAGCTACGGGGCCAATTCACCGAGAGGGATGCACATCTTGCTTACGGTAAGTATATACTTGGTGTGTCCACTGATAATATGCTTGAACTTGATTATTACGGGCGTAAACGAATACATAATTTGAAGTACTTTACGTGGGTGGAACAGCAAGGAAAGTCGTATGATGAAATACAAGCGCAATGGTATCAAGATAGTTATTGGCACAATATAAGACAATGTGTTGAGCCACTAGATGCACTGATCGCTGATTTTAATCGCATGAGTGGGGCTAGTATAAGTTAGCCTACAAATATATAGGCGGCATTTAATTCATGACAGTTGATAAAGTAGCGCTTTGCTCAGTGTCGGACAAAAATGGGTTGGATAAACTGTGTAAGTGCTTGACGGACAGTGGCTGGAAACTACTTGCGTCAGGTGGAACTGCGTCGTATATACGGGATTGTGGACTCGATGTTATCGAGGTGTCCGATTATACAGGCAGTCCTGAAGTAATTGGAGGGCGCGTTAAGACCTTGCATCCGGCTATCCATGCTGGCATATTGGCGCGCAACAATACTGCTGACCGTAATGAATTAGCGGCCCAGGGATGGTATCCGTTAGATATGGTAATCGTGAATTTATACCCGTTTCAAGATGCGGTAGTAGATCCACTGGTAACTATGGAGTTGGCTATTGAGCATATTGATATTGGTGGTGTTGCTTTGCTGCGTGCTGCAGCAAAGAATTATCATAGATGTACCGTTGTATCAAGCCCGGATGATTATGACGTTGTTATTGATAATCTCAATAACAACTCATGGAACATTGAGACTAGAAAGATCTTCGCAGTGAAAGCGTTTAACTGTACCTCTGAATATGACAGAGCAATTTCCAACTACATCAACGGTGATGAAACGTACGATAAGCGGGCATATCATATAGCTAAGCTTGGATATGGAGAAAATCCTCATCAGGAAGCTTCGTTGTATTCGTGGAACAGTGGAGGTGGCCCGCTAGGGGGTAGGGTGCATGATGGGAAGTCTGTAACATACAATAATGTACTTGATATGGATAATACTATACGAGTATTACGATCATATGCAGATTCTACAGCAGTGGTAATGAAACATAATGCGCCGTGCGGTATAGCGACTAGACAAAATATTTC
>DCAJ01000111.1:7194-7842 GCA_002311455.1 Anaerolineales bacterium UBA1136
TGCGATCCTATTTCAGCTTTTGGGAGTGTAGTGGGAATGAATCGGACAGTTGATATAGATGGTGCTAACGTAATTAGCAAGCTATTTGTAGAGTGCGTTGTCGCTCCCGGATACCAGAGGGAAGCGCTAGAGTTGCTTCGGAAGAAAGGTAAATGTAGACTGCTTGAAGTACCTGATTTATACAAGGTCGATAAACTTGAAGAGATAAGGAGCGTGACGGGTGGATTATTGGTTCAGGCCGTAGACATGCTTGAAGTCGAAAGTACGGAATTGGTTAATGTAACCGATAGGAAACCTACCGGCAAAGAAGATACTGATCTCATGTTTGCATGGACTGCGTGCAAACATGTTAAATCCAACGCGATTGTCCTCGCCCGTAACTTGGCTACTACAGGGATTGGTGGAGGACAGCCTAGCCGGGTTCAATCAGTGGAGATAGCCGTACGGGCCGCGGGAGTTAATGGAGAGGGCTCCGTAATGGCTTCTGACGCATTTTTCCCATTTGCAGACGGTCTAAAAAAAGCAGCAGCAGCAGGTATAACTGCTGTTATCCAGCCTGGCGGCTCGATTCGGGATGATGAGGTAATCAAGACTGCCAATATGTTTAATATTTCCATGGTCTTTACGGGGAAGAGACATTTTAGGCAT
>DCAJ01000111.1:7988-10433 GCA_002311455.1 Anaerolineales bacterium UBA1136
CACATTTTATAACAACACAAATGACCAACACAATCTCATCATCAATCATAATAATAACATTACCAGTATTTATAATCCTCAGCAACGTCCGGATTTTTCTCAATCCCTGGTTTCCAACATATGAGTACCACAGGCCAGGATTTCCAAGTGATAGTCAGGGTATGGACGCCGATACTCGCAATAGACTCGCTATTAATGCAATCAAATTTCTAGTAGGCAATTTAGATGTATCATATTTGAACAACGATATAGATGTTTATGGCGATCCGATCTACAGCAACCGTGAACTCAGCCACATGCAGGATGTTAAATCGGTTATAAGTAGGGTGCTCAGACTGTGGAAAATATCAGGTGCAATGCTTATAGCAGCACTTTTATGGCTATGTATAAGGCCTAATACTAGCGCCATTATCAGGCAGGCAGTCACCAATGGTTCCGGAGTTGTTATAGTTATGTTAATTGGTTTATTAGCATATATAATAATTAACTTTGACGGCTTTTTCACCACATTCCACCAAATGGTTTTCGAGAGTGGTACCTGGATGTTTAGCTATACCGACATGTTAATAAGGCTTTTTCCGCCTAGGTTTTGGTCTGATGTTGCAACTTACATAGCCGCAACATCATTATTTGAGGGTTTGTTATTATGGTGGGGTGCTAGATATATCTAAGCGCCATATTTCCTCAGTCTACCTGAATGTGCTAGGATTAGCGACATTAAATCTTTTGCTTCAATCGTACCAAGACCACCAGATAAGCATTGTCTTTCGCCAAACTGATTAATATGGTCTTCTCTCACTGTATCTGGAGCCCACAACAACACAGGTACTGGATGCCATGAATGCGACTGCATCCTTGACGGCGTGGAATGATCTCCAGTCACTACCATCACATCAGGTTGTGCTTGCATCAATCTTGGTATTGCTTGATCAACTGCCTCAATAGCCCTAACTTTAGCAACATAATCACCATCCTCGCCAGAACTGTCAGTCTGTTTGAAATGTACAAAGGCAAAGTCATATTCATTAGTGTTCATAGTTTTTTCCACTATATGAAATTGCTCAGAGGGCGTTACACCATCAAATTGGATGATTTCCATTCCAACTAGCCGGGCTATCCCTCGATACATCGGATAAGCAGCTACACAATAAGCAGAAAGTTGATATCTCTTGCTAAAAGTATCCAGACAGGGATTGTGTGAGAAACCGCGCAGCGTAACCATATTGGCATTTTCTTGTTCTCTGAGCACTTTACCTGCCTCAGAGATCCATTCCTGTACAAGGCTCGCAGTTTTATTTGCTCTTGATGAACGAGCCTCTGGATTAAGTGCACACACGCCGGTATGTTGAGGATCAGTATCATTAATATCGGCGCTCAAACCTTCACCACGTAACACCATTGCAAACCTATACTGATTCACATGACGAATATCTATGTCTAACCCTGATATCTTTATCTCTCCTAGGAGTTGAACTAACGGAATAGCAATTTCATCGGAAACACGGCCAGCTCTACGATCGATTATTATTCCATTTTTATCAACAGTACAAAAATTCCCCCGAATTGCAACATCTTTTGTTCCTACCTGGATGCCTACACCATATGCTTCTAATATGCCACGACCAATTGAAATACAGAAACGATCATAGCCAAATAAAGCCAAGTGCGCTGGCCCTGATCCCGGAGTAACACCAAGCTGTATAGGAACAATTTGACCTGTCACACCTTCATTGGCAAGTTTGTCTAAATGTGGAGTAGCAGCTTGCTCGAGCTCAGTTTTACCATTTATATGGTCAGGCAGTCCACCAAGACCATCTATAACTAACATTACTATCTTGGTGTTATTAGATTTTATAAGCGAATCAATTAGACTCATATTGGGTATTTGCTAATTAAACTTAAGGGTAGGCTATAGCCTACCCTTAATCATCCAACTCAGAAATGCTAGATTTCCTATTACCGTATTGCCACCCCGGTAGTCTTATCAAAAAAATGTAAATTATGCGTATTGCCAGCTACCTGTACAGTTTCACCAACTTTATAGTCAGTACGAGGGTCCACTCTCGCAATCATAGATCTATTACCAATATTTAGGTAGACAAAAACCTCATTACCCATCTTCTCCATAACATCAACTTTAGCCTCAATAAGTGACGGGTTTTCTACACCAGGTGGCATGAATTTAGGATCATGCAGATCTTCGGGTCGAACTCCAAAAACAATGTCCTTGCCTATATAATCTGCATAAACGTCTCTCTGCTCAACAGGTACATTCAAGGCAACATCACCCGTGTCTACGGTTATAACCCCATTCATTTTAGATATCTTAGCATCACCAAAGTTCATGCTAGGTGACCCTATGAAACCTGCCACGAATATATTGGTTGGTCTGTCATAAAGTTTTTGAGGATTATCAATCTGCTGTAATACACCATCACTCATTAC
>DCAJ01000120.1:0-175 GCA_002311455.1 Anaerolineales bacterium UBA1136
AACCCCAAAGCATTCAAATAATAATTTAGATATATATAATGTACCAGAAAAAGGGCATTCATACACATTAGTTGTTGATACATCTCATGGAAAAGGAATGGATTATTCAGCATTTGTAATTATAGATCACACAGAGTCACCATATAAAGTAGTAGCAAAATTTAGAGATAATGAA
>DCAJ01000120.1:236-1678 GCA_002311455.1 Anaerolineales bacterium UBA1136
GTAGCAAAATTTAGAGATAATGAAATATCACCTTTATTATATCCTACCATAATTGTTGCAACAGCTACACAATATAATATGGCTGGAATTCTAGTAGAAAATAATGATGTAGGATTTCAGGTAGCAAACAGTATTCACAACGATATAGAATACGAGAACCTATTTGCCACCACGCTACGAGGGCGTGGCGGGCAGAGAATATCAGCTGGGTTCAGTAGGAGTAGCCAATTTGGGGTCAAAACTACAAATCAAGTAAAACGAATTGGATGTACTAATCTCAAGACTTTAATAGAAAGTAACACTCTGATAATTGAAGATTTTAATATAATTGCTGAATTGTCCTCATTTGTAGCAAAAGGTAAAAGTTGGGAAGCAGAAGCTGGACACCATGATGATCTAGTTATGTGCCTGGTATTGTTTGGATGGCTTACCACTCAACAATACTGGAAAGATATAACTCAAATAGATATGAGAACTATGATGTTCGAAGATAAAATGAAAAATATTGAAGCAGATTTGACTCCATTTGGTATAATTGATGATGGATTGAAAGATGAGATTTTTATAGATTCGGAAGGAGATGCATGGAGTCTTGTACAGGATGAAGATGATAAAGTAACATCGTATTCAGAACAAATGGTCCCCCCAGCTGCATTTTGGAACTGAAAAAGCATGAAATCCTAAATATAATAAGAACTTGAGTATTTCAAATACGATCTAACACGATCTAAATATATAAATCACTGTTTTAAGGAGAAAACAATGGGTTTTGCTTTAAGTCCATCAGTCACTGTTATAGAAAAAGATTTATCAACAATTATTCCAGCTGTTGCAACTACTAATGCTGGGTTTGCGGGTGTATTTCCTTGGGGCCCTGTTGGAGTCCGAGTATTAATTAGCAGTGAAGATGAATTAGCTCGTACATTTGGCGAACCTGATGCTGATTCATACAAATATTTTTTCCAAGCTGCAAACTTTTTATCATATAGTAATAATCTAAGAGTGATTAGAGCTGCTACCGGGAATACAAATGCAGTCAGCGGTGGAGGAGGAACCGGGATACTAATTAAAAATGAAGATCATTATAACGACAATTATGCTGATGGTTCGGCAAGCATCGGAATCGTGGCTGCAAAATATCCTGGCACAAAAGGAAATAGTCTTCTATTTTCTATTTGTCCTTCTGCTGCAAATTTTAGTTCCACTTTGGCTGGAACCCTTACAGTTGCCACAGCTGGGGCTACTACTATAACTGGTTCAGGAACCGCTTTCGATACGGCACTTGTAGTTGGCGACCTAATTGAACTTCGCCATTTAGCTCCAGATTCATATCAATATGTTCGTGTTACTGCTATTGCTTCTGCTACTTCTATAACAGTTACTTCTATCAGAGAAGGTAATCCTACAGAGCGTGGTTGTCTCCAAAAAATGACAGCCTCGGG
>DCAJ01000120.1:1813-3243 GCA_002311455.1 Anaerolineales bacterium UBA1136
ATTCGTAAATGGGGATGGTATGATCACTTTGACGCAGCGCCTGGGAATTCTGATTTCGCAGCAAACTCTGGAGCCACAACTCTAAATGACGAAATGCACGTTGTAATTGTTGACGAAGATGGTCTGTGGTCAGGAATTAAACGTACAGTTATAGAAAAATATGCTTTCTTGTCTAAAGCAAGTAATGTAAAAAGTTCATCAGGAGCGTCCAATTATTACGTTGATGTTCTTAATAGTACTAGTTTATATGTGTGGTGGATGGATCATGCCGGTGCAAACTGGGGAACTTCTACTATTACTCGCCAGGCAGCTTCATCTGCATTCGCTACTACAATTGCAACATTTAGTCTTGCTAGTGGTACTGATGATAACGTACCTACTGATGGTGAAATGCAAATTGCATATGGTTTGTTCTCAGATGCAGAAACAGTTGACATTTCTCTAATCATCGGGGCACCCACCGAAGCAGCAGTTGGAACAATCAATAACTGGATTATTGATAACATCACTGATGTTAGAAAAGATTGTATTGTATTCATTTCTCCACAAGAAAGTGATGTTGTAAACAACGCAGCTTATCCAGGGAAAGAAGCTGATGCACTTGTTACATATGCAAATACAACTATCACAACTCGTAGTTCCTATGCTGTATTAGACGGAAGTTACAAATACCAATACGATAAATATAACGATGTGTTCCGTAATATCGCTCTTGCTGGTGATATTGCAGGATTGTGCGCTCGTACAGATGATGTTGCAGACCCTTGGTATTCTCCTGCTGGTTTCAATCGTGGTGGAATTAAAAATGCAACTAAACTTATGTTCAATCCTAATCGCGCTGAACGTGATAATATGTATCGCGCTGGTGTGAACCCTGTTACTGCGTTTGCTGGACAAGGTGTTACACTATTTGGCGACAAGACCATGCAAAGCCGTCCAAGTGCATTCGATAGAATCAATGTGCGCAGACTGTTTATCGTCTTGGAAAAAGCTATTGCAACTGCTGCTAAATTCTCACTGTTTGAATTCAACGATGAATTTACTCGTTCCCAGTTCGTAAATCTGGTAGAACCTTTCCTTCGTGATGTACAAGGCCGACGTGGAATTATTGATTTCCGAGTAATCTGTGATGATTCTAACAACACAGGCGAAGTAATTGACCGTAATGAATTTATTGCCGATATCTATATCAAACCGGCTCGTTCTATCAACTTCATTACATTGAACTTCATCGCTACAAGGACGGGAATTAGTTTCGAAGAAATTGGAGCATAAATAAATGAGGGACTTGACCGAGGCAGCTAGGATTGTATTGAAAGGCACTCTCTCCGAGGTAGTCCCGGCCCAGGGCCGGCCGGCGCCTGACACACCAGATCAGAAAACCGCTCGAATCGTCCGGGCGGCGAAGCGGCGCAAGATAGAGCAGGATG
>DCAJ01000044.1:0-2844 GCA_002311455.1 Anaerolineales bacterium UBA1136
TTATATAAGAGTTGGTGTGAAAAATTGTTTTGCTTTTGTCATATAGATTTCTGCCATTCATCCTCATCGTAAGGGGGAAGTTCACGGCGTAGTTCACCGTCCTTACGGTACCCCAATGCATATCCTGCTTGTATCAATTGTTGTACTTCACTTGTTCCTTCATATATGGTTGTTGCTCTCACATTCCGCATAAATCTTTCCACATCATATTCGTCTGAATAACCATAAGCACCATGTATCTGTATAGCTTCGTTTGCATTTTTAAATGCAGCTTCGGTAGCAAACCATTTCAATAACGAGGTTTCTCTGGTGTTCCTTACACCATTATTCTTAAGCCAACCTACTTTGAGGTACATCATGCGACCTATTTCGTAGTCGGCGGTCATCCGTGCAATTTTCTGCTGGACAAGTTGAAGTTTTCCAATTTCGGCACCAAATGCACGTCGTTCATTGGCGTATTTTACGCTGGCATCTAGTGATGCTCTCATCACGCCCACGCATCCTGATCCAACTGTATAACGACCATTATCAAGACAGCTCATCGCAATCTTAAAACCCTCACCCTCTTCACCTATCATATTGCTTATTGGAACGCGCACATCTTGACAGTTTACCCAACCAGTGCTGCCTGCACGTGAACCAAGCTTTCCGTGTATGTCGCCTTTAGTTATTCCAGGTCTATCTGTTTCAATCATAAATGCCGAAATGACTGCATCACCTGCATCAGTTTCTGTTTTCGCAAACCAAAGTATGTGATGGGCTTGACTTGCCAGAGAAATCCATGTCTTTTCACCATTAATCACATAGCTGTCTCCTTCTAGTCTAGCAGTGCTGTTCATGTTAGCTACATCGGATCCAGCACCAGGTTCTGTAAGCCCAAACATACCGAATTTCTCACCCGTTGCCTGTGGAACTAAATAGCGCTGTTTTTGTTCCTCCGTGCCCCATTGTAGTAATCCCAAAGAATTTAGACCTAGATGAACAGACAGGGCAGTGCGCAGGGATATATCGACATAGTCAAGTTCTTCACACACTAGCCCAAGGGTTATGTAGTCCATTCCCTGTCCACCATATTGTACAGGTATGCATAGGCCAAGCAATCCCAATTCTCCTAAGCGGGGAAGAATGAATGGTGGCATCTCCTGTTTTCGATCTGCCTCTTTGATGATAGGAGCCACTTCTTTTTTGGCGAAATCCCGCGCTAGTTTTTGAACTTGGTGATGTTCTTCGGAAAGACTAAAGTCCATGTGAATGATCTCCTGTTGCTATATTTTGGTAATCCCATAACTTTATTTCAGGTACACATGCTGTTTAAGGTTTAAGTCAAATAGTTAAGTAGTTATGATGGTTATTTATTCAATGAAGTTTATATTGTCCATATGTTGGTGATGTCGTATGCGACTAATAATAAATAGTACCGTATTAGTCATGAATTGAAAAGAATAGTTCATTGTTCCATTAATTTGAATGAACCTAGTTTGAGAATTTGATCATGCGTTTCAAGTATAGTGGACATGATCGGAAGTCGTACATGTGAGTCCGTGTCATACCATCCCAGTTCCACCAGGTAATTTCCTTTTGAACTATTTTCAGGTATAGGAACAGCTATGTTGAAGCCAAGTTGTTCTCCAACTTTCCACGTAGATGTCTGGAATTGTCCATTTAGTGGCCACCCATCCCATTGTGCTATAAGTTGGGTATTTGCTGCATCAGTATTCCATATATGCAAAAATAGCACCATGTCTTTGGTAATACTACCTAAGCTCTGAAAGTTAAGCGGTAGCACTAATTCATTTTCATTAGAGATTGTTCCAGGTATTGTGGCACTAGTTAAGCCGATTTGGTTCCCAAAATTTGCCAACATAGGTTTTTCTGGCACTTGGTGTACCCAATCCATATTTTGAATGCCTACACTGATCTTACGCTTTCCTTTCATGTGTGGGTCGCATTCCAAGTGCATTTGTAGCTTGCCTGCAAATGGAGTAGTTCCGATACAGCGCATGTCACCAACAACTGTTTCAGAACCATTCCGGTCTTTTAGGGTGATTACACTGATTCCAGGTACTAAGTCTATTGTTGGGGTAAAATAAGTTGCAGTATCTCCTACGATTAGAGTGGTTACTGGTTTACCATTTAATGAAACATCTATATGATGCAGTTTCTGACTCGGTATTACGCTGAACTGCAGCTTACCAGATTGCGCATAGGTAGTGTATATGTATATTGTTGCACTATCTGCAAACCATCGAGCAGGTTCATCTCCCCATATTTCAGGTTTACCCCAGTTTTCAGGTGAGAGTGTGATTAGGATTATCGGTGGTGAGGATGCCGAATCAGGAATTATGTACAAACTGTCGATTATCGACTTGGCTACTGGACTGCCAAACAAGTCATTAAGATAGTCATGTTGGAGAGGGCTGTAATTTTCTGCCCAGTGTTGGTTTACTACTTTGTTTACATTGTATTTGTGTAGTACATGTAATATAGTTTTGTGATCCGGGATAGGTGTAATGTCTGCCTGTGACTTGGGTTGTAGCAAGGCGTCAAAGAACTTGAGCGTGACGTCGTCTTGGGTTGATCCGCGGAATATTTTACCTCCAATAATAGGCATCTTATGGATAGTTTGGCTGTAAAGAGCAATATTGTTGGTAGTAAAGCTAGCAGGTATATTCAATACAGTACTGGATTCGGGGGAGGCTGCTAGTTTACGTATTGTTTCGGTGTTCCAGGTATTAGAGTTTGGTAATGGCCATGCAATTATACGTTCAGATAGAGCTACAATTGATATTGAAGTGATAAGAATAAACCTCCACCAGCGTGATTTGTGAGTGCTTTGGAGAATGG
>DCAJ01000044.1:2866-5217 GCA_002311455.1 Anaerolineales bacterium UBA1136
TCATTCCATGTGAGGCTATTATTGCAATAGCGAAATGGGTGGTTGCAAAAAATCGTGCCGGTGTGCGACTCCATTCCATTACAGGAATCTGAGCTATAAGCGCATATGGTAGCTGTAGTGGGTACTGGATCGAGTCGACACTTATCGATATTATGTCTCCGGCAAATTTGAGGATTGGTCCTAACGACAAAACAAGAGTAATTACTGCAAGTGTTGTCCAATGTGATATAAATCGGTGACGTGATCTCAATGCTACAAATATCAGTGATATAGCTGTAAAGCCTATAAATCCATGTGCCTCATCAGAGGTACTTACCACACGTGGCGCGAATGGTCGTAGATCGTTTGGCAGAAATGGGTTGCTGTATGATGGCGTAACAAATGATGCGAGATCCATTGATTTTCCTATGCTGTCGCCGAAGTTCGTCAGATTACTGTTTACCAATTGTTCTGAGTTTATCAATCTAATCAGCGGTAGGTAGAAGGGTAGCAGTAGTGCAGCCCCAAGCGCTGCTGCTGCAATAAAACGGAACAAAACTCTTCTGTCCCTGAGTTTATTTCGTTTGAACCAGATGATGACTGCAGTGGTTGGTAGAACAAAATAAGGCAAATGTGTTGGATGTGAGACAGATATGAAACCAGCAATCCCTGTCAATGCTGCGTAGCGCCATGCATTGGTGTTCAGTAGTCGAAGTAAAAATAGCGTAAACAGAGGGAAACCTAGCATCGTAATTTGACTCAGGTGTCCAGCTTGCATGTGCCCGAAAATGTATGGAGAAAATCCAAATAACAGTCCGCCAATAAATGCAGACCATTGGTTGTGAGTGAGTTCCTTGGTTAGCAAATACATCCCAAGCGCATTTACTGATGGGATAACAATTATAGCAAGATTGTATGCTGTAACTGGGGTACTTAACCATCCAATTACAGCGGGCAGGAAGAGAGCAGGAGTGTGAGTTAAGTTGAGCGGAGACTCAATTCCGTGGGGGTGATTGAGAACTGGTATGTTAACCGGGCTTCCAATAGTGTTCTCAAACAGTGTGGTCCCTAACCACCACAAATACCAGACATGCTCATAGTTATCTCCTCCCATTCGTCCTAGTACGCTGTTGCTTAATACAGTAATGCTTGGCCATGTGACACAGATTGCTATTGGCAGGTAAATTACCGGAACCAAGAATTTGAGCAATGTTATTCTTTTCTTACCCATGTGATAAATGCGGTCTTTTGTGAATTATGTTGTGAATAGTAGGTAATAATGTGTCAATGAGGTGTTGGTGGTTCGATGTCACGTATTCAATTTTTCAGCGCCTTATTTGCTGCTTGGAGTTGTTTATGAAGATACTCTGAGGATGTACCACCAATTACTGCTCGTCTTTCTAGTGCTGCTTCCACATTAAAGACTTCCATTACGTCTTCTGTAAAATGTTGGCTTATTGTTTTCATTTTGTCTAACGACAGTGTAGTCAAATCTTTTCCATGCTGCTCTGCCAGCAAAACTAATTTGCCTACAAGACCATGGGCTTCACGAAATGGTACACCCTTACCAACCAAATAGTCGGCCATATCAGTGGCCGATAGAGTCGGCAAGATGCTATCTAACATCTTGTCAGCGTTGATATTTAAAGTTGATATTACCCCTGCCATAACTGGAAGTGCAAGATTAAGTGTGTCAGCAGAATCAAATAGGTACTCTTTGTCTTCTTGCAAATCTTTGTCATATGCAGATGGCAATCCTTTGAGAGTTATCAATAGACCAGTGAGATTTCCAACTAGTCGCCCAGACTTGCCACGGGTCAGTTCTAGGGTGTCAGGATTCTTCTTCTGTGGTAACAGGCTACTACCTGTGGTATATCCATCATCTAGAGATACAAAGCCGAACTCTGAGCTAGAAAATAGGATCAATTGCTCTGATAGACGACTTAGATGGATACCAATCATAGCTGTTGAGAACAAAAATTCAGCTGCAAAATCCCGATCAGATACAGCATCCAAGCTGTTTTCTGAAATTGAATTGAATTCTAGTTCAGCAGCCAATTCGACTCTGTCAATTGCGAATGAGGTTCCAGCTAATGCAGCACTTCCAAGGGGTAAAGAAGAGGTCCGCTCTTGGACTTGGATAAGACGCTGTACATCTCTTTGTAGTGGCCAGAAGTGCGACAGAGACCATAGACCCCAGGTAATAGGTTGTGCGGGTTGTAGATGGGTATAACCTGGCATAGGAGTATTTAGGTTATCGGTTGCGCTTTTAATTAACTCACTTTGTAGGTTCACTATATGCTCTACAAGGTTGGAGCAAGCGTGGATTGTCCACAAGCGAGTATCTGTGGCTACTTGGTCATTTCTACTTC
>DCAJ01000044.1:5282-6880 GCA_002311455.1 Anaerolineales bacterium UBA1136
CCGCTCAACTGCTGTGTGAATATCTTCATCAGTTTCATCAAATCTAAATTTATCTTCAACAAATTCGATGCGTACTTTCTCTAAGCCGCTCAGGATAGTTTCTGTTTCCGAATTTGTCAGAACTCCAGCTTTTTTCAGACCCTTTGTCCAGCTACAACTAGCTGTTATATCTTCTTCGTACAAGCGTTTGTCGAAACTTAGGCTAGAATTAAATATTTGGACTAATTTGTCTGTAGATTTGTTGAATCGGCCGCCCCATAATTGCATAGCCTTACTCCGTTATGTTCTATAGTCAGAGTTTATTCTGACGTATTCTTCTGTAAGGTCGCCAGTCCAAACTGATATTTCAGATGTTCCATTTCCTAAATCTAGGTGTACATAGAATTCAGGTTGTGAAAATATCTGTTGTGCAATATCTTCATCATAATCACAAGATGTAGCTTTCTTTACTAACTGTAATTCGTCTTCTATTCTGCTTCCAATCCAGAGTTGTGTTTCACTGAGGTCAAAATGAATCCCTGATTTTCCAGCTGCAGCTAAAATGCGTCCCCAATTCGGATCACTTCCCGCAAAGGCAGTTTTTACCAGTGGTGAGGTGGCAATACTATTTGCAACTACATGTGCTGCCTTTATGCTGGCGGCACCACTGACATGTACAGTTACAAACTTGTTTACTCCTTCTCCGTCTTTCACTATTTGTTTAGCCAAATTGGTCGCTAAACAGGTAAGTGCAGTGGTAAATGCTTTTCTAGATTCTCCTTGTGCGCAGGAGATTCCACTAGCGCTATTTGCCATTATAAGTACTGAGTCACTTGTGCTAGTGTCGCCGTCAATCGATATTCTGTTGAAGCTCTTGTTGACTGCGGTTCTCAGGGATTTACGAAGAATAGAGACAGGTACTTCAGCATCTGTTGTTATACAAGCCAACATTGTGGCCATATTTGGATGTACCATGCCAGCTCCTTTTGCAATACCTCCTATAGTAACTGTACCAGTTGGAAGTTTGATTTCTACTGCAAAGAGTTTTGGGTTTGTATCTGTGGTCATAATTGCTTCTGCTCCAGCGTAACCACCTTCGAGATTTAGGTTTGATGCTGCAGTGCTAATACCTTTGTCAATTTTTTCCATGGGTAATTGGACCCCTATGACTCCTGTGGAAAGAACCAAGACTTGTTTCGGATCACAGTACAATGATTTGCTAGCTAGATTCTGCATTGCTATAGCATTCTTTAATCCCTGCTTGCCGGTACAAGCATTTGCTATACCTGAATTAGCTACTATCGCTCGGATGGTTGTACTATTCACTTCTAGAGTCTCGCGGTCCAGTGTAACGGGAGCACCAACTACTTGGTTGGTGGTGAACATACCAGCTGTATTACAGTTATGCGTGGAATGTAGCAGCATTAGATCTGAATTTCCTGAAGTTTTTATCCCACAGGTCGCGGTACCAACTTGGAATCCTTGAGGACTTGTGACTGTTCCATCAAAATCCAATCTCATGATCTATCTAGCTCAATCCCGTTTGAATTTGGCGTAATCTGGCGCTGGTAGATTATGTTGTGTACCCTTTCCTTTGTTTATCATGGCTTTCACTTTCA
>DCAJ01000044.1:6960-7517 GCA_002311455.1 Anaerolineales bacterium UBA1136
ACCGAACGTGGCAAAGTCCTCACGGTAGAGACTGTTAACGCTTGCCCTTCCTACTGGTGCGATACTTCCCTTGTATAGACGCAACTTGACCCATCCTGTGACTGGATGTTGTGTAGCCTTGATGAATTCCTGGAGTGATTCACGCAGGTTGTGATACCATTGTCCAAAATATACCATTTCGGCATATTTAAGTGCTACTTGTTCTTTGAAATGGGCCGTATCGCGGTCCAGACAGAGCGATTCTAATTCACGGTGTCCTGCGTAAAGAATGGTTCCGCCTGGTGTTTCATATACCCCACGGGATTTCATTCCTACTAGTCTATTTTCAACCATGTCAACTCGTCCTATACCGTGTTTTGCACCCATTGCATTCAACTCTTCGATAAGTGCCTCAGGCGCTAATTTAGTGCCATTTACAGCGGTGGGTAAACCTGACTCAAACGAAACTTCAACTATTTCAGGTGTGTCAGGTGCGTCGATTGGTGCAACAGTCCATAGAAACATATCTTCTTGCGCTGCAGTAGCTGGGTCCTCTAGTGGCCCTCCTTCATGCGAGA
>DCAJ01000044.1:7574-11686 GCA_002311455.1 Anaerolineales bacterium UBA1136
TTGCGGTCACGGCTATAAATAGATTTCTTAGTAGCTTCCACTGGCACATTATGTTTGGCAGCATATTTAATGGCATCTTCGCGTGATCGAATGTCCCATTCGCGCCATGGTGCAATTACGTGCAGACTGGGGTTCAAGGCCTTATAAGTTAGCTCAAATCGTACCTGATCATTTCCTTTACCAGTTGCACCANNTTTCGCTATCAGAGGTCGTGCTATTGAAGTGCCCATAAGATACTGACGTTCGTAGATTGCACCGGATTGGAGCATAGGGTAAATGAAGTCACGTGTAAACTCAGCACGCAAATCCTTGACTATGCACTTGCTAGCACCACTTTTTAGTGCTTTGTCCGACAATCCTTCAAGTTCTTCTGCCTGACCTATGTTGGCGCAGAAACATATAACTTCGCAGTTATAGTTCTCTTTAAGCCAAGGGACAATGACAGATGTGTCCAGTCCGCCTGAGTATGCTAAGACTACTTTATCTATATTAGGTTTAGACATTAAACTAAGGACTCCTTCAGGTAGTTATCTGTTTCTTGTGCAGCACAAATGTGTCAGGTTGTTCGGGTTTCTGGGAAAGGTGAGGTATCTTCTCTAGTTGAAGTTCCACTGCTATCTCATCACAGTTGTCTTGTACTGGACATTGATCGCAATCACGCCATATTTTCTCGGGAAAGTGGCTTCGATCACTCAGTGTAAATCCAGCTCGCTTGAAAAATGGTTCTGCTCGTGTCAGGGCGAAAATCCTTGGTATCTTTCGATGTTTAGCTTCTGCTACTATGACTTCCAGAAGCGTGGCTCCCCATCCCATGCCCTGCATTTGATCGGCAATTATTAATGAGCGCACTTCCGCAAGATTCTTGTTATAACTTAATAGAGATACACATGCAACAATTTCGTTGTCTACAATTCCAACCATCCAGTCGGATAGTGTTTCTTCAATCTGAGTCTGTGTGCGCGGTAGTACGTCTCCGCGCTCAGCATGCAGATTAACCAGATGAAATATGCCTGTCACATCTGCTAAATGTGCAGCTCTGATATTCATTTTATTGAACCCTACCCATTTCCATTATGTTAATTGATTCGTCAATAATTTCTATTGCCTCGTCAACTTGTTCCATGGTGATTATAAGTGGGGGGCACAAGCGTAGGATATTTTCCCCTGCACTAATTAGCAATAGACCACGCTCGGCTGCTGCTTGGATAAGTGGATCAATAGCACACGAAAATTCAGCTCCAATTAGGAGTCCTGAACCACGTATCTCCACTAGTTGCTGTGGTTCTAGTTCCATCAATCTTTGTTTAAGGTATTCACCAGTATTTGACACATTCCTTATAAAATCAGGTTGTGAAACCCTGTCAAAAACTACTTGGGCAGCTTTGCATACTAGAGGGCCCGCTGCAAATGTACTACCATGATCTCCCGGTTGGATTGTTTGCGCCACCTCTTCAGTAACGAGGGTAGCACCTATTGGTAATCCTCCAGCCAGTGGTTTTGCTAATGTCATAACGTCAGGCTTGACGCCGCTGTTTTGGTATGCCCAAAGATTACCACTCCGTCCTAATCCACATTGGACTTCATCAAATATCAACAGTGCCTGGTTTTGATCACAAAGCTCTCTAAGTTTAGATAAGAAATCTTTTGAGGCAGGATTTACTCCCCCCTCTCCCTGAATAGGCTCTACTATTACTGCACATGTTTCTTTAGTTATAACTTTCTTTGCTGATGCTACATCGTTTAGGGTAGCAAAGTTTACTCCTGGCATCAGAGGCTCAAATGGTGATCGATATTTAGACTTAGATGTTGCGGCTAGTGATCCTATAGTTCTTCCGTGAAAACTACCTTCAAATGCCACGATTCCAGTCTTTTCTTGAGTACTATGTCTAGAGCGAGCCCATTTCCGTGCAAATTTAAATGCTGCTTCATTTGCCTCAGTTCCGCTATTGCAGAAATACACTCGATCGGCAAATGAATTTTCTGTTAGTCTCTGAGCTAGTTCTACATGTGGTTCAGTATGATACAAATTACTTACGTGGGTAAGCTTACCGGCTTGGTTAGAGACTGCTTCTACCCATTCTTTGTCGGAATGTCCCAGAGCAGTCACGGCTATACCAGCAGCAAAGTCTAGATATCTTCTTCCCTCTGCATCAAACAAATAAGCTCCCTTGCCGTGTGTAAACACAGGTAATGGTCGGGAATATGTTGGCACCACAAATTTGGCTTCAGCAGCTACTACATCAGAAGTCCTCATTTGAGCACTTGCTATTTCATTACTAAGGCCATCCGATATTATTGTGGTACCAGAGTCTGTTGATAGTCCTTGTGAGTCCACTATTCTAACTTGTTGTACCCCGTTTGTGACTGCCTGAATAGCTGAGAGGATCTTGGGAACCATGCCTGACTTGATAACTTTTTTGTCAATAAGTTCTATAGCCTCCTCAGAATTTATAGTGGTGACTACACGTTGATCTTGTATTATCCCGGGCACATTCGAAATAAAGAATAATTCCTCAGCTTTTAGGGCAACTGCTAAAGCAGCAGCCGCCTCGTCTGCATTCACGTTATAGTGTTTACCGTCAGTCCCTAATGATATGGGAGAGATTACAGGTGTAATATTACTTCGGACTAGATCGTGCACTACTTCTGATCTTACGTCTTTTATCTCTCCGACTAGTCCCAAGTCAATACTAGGGTGAGCTTTCTTGCTGCACCGAAATAAACCTCGGTCTATACCACTGATACCTAGTGCATCCACTCCAGCAGCTATGAGCCCAGCAACCAGTTTCTTGTTGATCAGGCCGGACAGCACCATTTCTGCTACTTCTAGTGATGCCGGGTCTGTTACCCTTAGGCCCTCGACATGGGCTATTTCTATACCTAGACGGTGCTGTAGTTCTGCAATGCCCTTACCACCACCGTGCACAATAGCAGTAGGAGTATCATTATTGATTATAACCGACGCCAGTAACTTCAAAAATGCGCTATCATCAATCTGATCCCCACCGATTTTCAGTATCTTCATTTGGCTGATTCCATTACTTTAGACCACAAGTTTCAGTGATTCCGAAAACAATATTCATATTCTGGACAGCTTGACCAGCAGCTCCTTTGACAAGATTGTCAATAGCAGAAGTAATGATTAGAGTATCACCAGTTAAGTTCAATCCAAACACACAAAGATTGCTGTGCAATACATGAGCCAGACTGACATTCTGGCTAGAAGGCAGTAATTTGACAAAAGGCTCGTTAGTATATGTTTTACTACATATTGCACGAATGTCGTCTTCCTTAGTGTTTGGTTCGACTGGCAAGTAAATTGTAGATAGTATTCCACGCGGAACAGGCAACAAGTGAGGGGTAAATATCAGTTCCGGGAATCTTGAATTCCAACTCAACAATTGTTGTTCCATTTCTGGGACATGACGGTGGACTCTGCCTATTTTGTACGGTTGGAAGTTGCCTGATACCTCTACAAAGTGTAGATGCTGCTTAGGAGATCTTCCTGCGCCTGACACACCTGATTTGGAATCAACTATTATTGGGCGGCTGTTATCAAAGATGTTATTGCTGATGAGTGGCCATATTGGCAGAAGAAAACTGGTTGGATAGCACCCTGGATTAGCTACAAGTCTAGCATCTTCCAAATCCGATCTGTTGGTTTCACTGAGTCCATAGACTGCCTCTGAAAGTAGGTCTGGAGCCAAATGCGTAGTGCCGTACCAATCTTTGTACTTATTTGCATCATTCAGGCGAAAATCTGCACTTAGGTCGATCACTTTTGCTCCTGCTTCTAGTGCATCGACCACTATTGGCATACCTGATGCACTAGGTAGGCACAGGAATACTACATCTGTTTGCTCCAAGTCTACCTCTTCAGCATCTTGTAACAATATATTAGGTGCATCTGGATGTATGCTGTTTAGGTTCTTTCCAGCATGTGTTCTTGAAGTAGCGAAATAAACCTCTGCTTCAGAATGACCAGACAGAATTCTGATTAGCTCTGCTCCAGCATATCCAGTTGCGCCATAAATACCTGCTTTGATCACTATCTTCTCCTAAAAACAAAAAAACTTTTTTTTTTTTTTTTGCGGGTTTTTTTTTTTTTTTTT
>DCAJ01000044.1:11769-12113 GCA_002311455.1 Anaerolineales bacterium UBA1136
ATACCTGTATGGGCTTCCCAACGACAGACATCAGGTTTATCTTTGATTTATTCTATAGCATCAGCGTATAATTGCTGATGTAATTCGATTGATCGTGGGCACTTAGGTTTGTTTGGAGATAATTTTGAAGGAATTTGTTTCACCTAAGGTTTCAGGCAAAGCTTTTTCCATATTGTCTGAGTATCATATCTATGCTTTGCTGACCATATCTTTGACTTTGATCTTAATTTTATGGTTTACTAGGTACTGCAATGATCAGCAGACAGTAAAGAGATTGAGAGTAGGTCTTGCTAGTTTTATGATCCTGGTTGAAATATCCTGGCATGTTTGGGCTGTATCCGTAG
>DCAJ01000008.1:0-350 GCA_002311455.1 Anaerolineales bacterium UBA1136
ATGAGTTTTACACGGAATTTGATGCGTTCCTAGATCAGTCTATTGAGCGACAGATGGCCATCTTTCCCTAAGACCTAATATTAATTGTGTATTTACGCTGGTGTAGGACGTAGGAGATTTAGTGTTTTGGCAATACTAAGCCAGATGAGATATAGGATGGCTACTACTGCATAATCTAGTACCGGGATGCGCAAAATTTCATGGATTGTCCCGATCCGATCAGCAGATCCGTAGGCAAGCAACAAAGCCAGTACAAACCCTGCGGTGATAAGTGTGCGAATTCGTGCACTTAGACGTAGACCATGCATTTGAGTTAGGATAAAAACTGCTCCAAATCCAAATCCAAACAT
>DCAJ01000008.1:520-2780 GCA_002311455.1 Anaerolineales bacterium UBA1136
GTTCCCTCGGTGGGGTGATACCAGAAGGTGTAGATAATTGCCCATGAGAACAAGTAACCATGGTACTCTCGAATCAACTTGATAAATCGACGATCAAAGCGCATTTTTTTACCAAAGAAAAGTCCTCTGCGCGGTGCTTCCAATGCAAGCACTATCATAAGCATAAGTGCTACTGAACCTAAAGCTGTGATTTCAGGGACATCTTGAGCTAAGCCATCATAATATACTTGGGTTTGTAAAATGTGTAATCCAATAAATATCAGATTACCGATCAATAATGCCCAGTTGTACCAGCGGAATTCAGGACGAAATTTTGGTTTATCCCTGCGCACCACAAATATTATGCCCCAGACGAAAAGGTTGTGCAGCACATATCCTGCCCAGGCAGTTAATCGAGACATTACTGTAGGTTCAACCAGTCGCCATGGATAGGCGAATGGAACTGTGATTCCCACTATTTCAAAACCTGTAAGGCGGACGGCTGTTAACGCAATTATTGCAGTGAGGATAGCTGATAAGACAGTTCCGTTTATTACCATACTACTGATATTCTTATTAGAAGTTTTCACAGCTGAAGTCATAGAGTCAATGGAAGGTTGCGGATTCTTTTGCCTGTAGCTGCAAAAATTGCGTTTGCTAATGCTGCAGGAATAGGTCCAATCGCAGGTTCACCTACGCCTTGAGGAGGGCGCTCACTCGGTAATAAATCTACGGTTAAATCGGGTGCTTCGTCCATTCTCAGCAATGGATAGTCTCCGAAGTTACTGGCCGTTGGCCTACCTTCCTGGAAGTGAATAGCCTCTTTAAGCGCTGAGCCTAAACCCCAAATTATGTTGCCTTGAACTTGATTGATAGCTCCATCAGGGTTAACGACAAGTCCAGCATCCATCGCAGCCCATATTTTTGGTACGATTATATTTTTATCTCGTATCTCTACTTGTACTATCTCAGCTACCACAGTTCCATAGTCTATGCAGCAAGCTATTCCCATACCAACGCCGTCACCCATTTGACCTGGCCATAGGGCCATATTAGCCACATGTTCTAGAGCGTTTTTCACTAAATTTCCTACCTCGCCGCTTAAATGATCTAATCGAAACTGTAATGAATCTTGTCCGGCGAGATGCGCTAATTCATCTATAAAGCTCTCGTTAGCGAAAGTGTTTGCAAGCAAGCCTAAACCCCTCCAGGAGGAGGTAGCTACAGGAAGCTTAGCTCGGTGTGCATATAGTGATAAATTGGGAATATTGTATACAGGATCTATTCCTCTAGTGGCACCAAAATCAGAACCTGCTATAGATGAAGCAATTGCAGGTAGCTCCGTGAACAACACATCCCCACTTGATTGTCTATGTTCCAGAGCGGCAACTTTCCCTCTATCGTTTAGAACAGCTTGAAGCTGATGTTTGGTTGGAGGTCTGAACCTATCAAACAAGAATTCGTCTTCACGAGTCCAGCCTACGTGTACAGGCAGACCACTTTCTATAGATAGGATTGCAGCTTCTACTGCACTCTCGGCTCTCTGTCGTCTCCCAAAACCGCCTCCCAGGTAAGTAGGGGTCACATCTACTTTGTTTTCATCCATCCCAATGGCATCAGCTACTGCACTTGTGGTTTGGTTTGGAAATTGCGTTGGAGTACGAACGTACATTACTCCATCCTCACCTATTTCAGCTAAAGACGATTGTGGTTCTAGTGGTACAGTTGCAGCCAGAGGTGTGCTATATTCCGCAAATGCTACTGTTTCAGAGTTAAGTTCAGAAGAGGTGTCACCTACACGTTTTAGCTCGACGGCAGTTTTAGCTGTGGGATCAAGAAGTGTATGGATGTCTTCATCGTTTATTAGATTAGGTAAAATCCAATCGATATCCATTGAATCGATTGCATCTTGAGCGATTTCACGAGTCTTAGCAACAATACCAACAAAGTCATCCCGTCTTACAACTGATACTACGTCTTCCATGGATTCTGCAGTTTTACTGTTCACTCGGTCGAGCTGAGCACCCATTACTGGTGGTCTTGCTATGGCACCATAATAGGTGGTGTTATTAGTGGATCGCATATCGTAGCTGTACATCGGTTTAGCGGTCAGCTTGGCGACTATGTCTACACGCGGCATAGATTTTCCTATTAATTTGAATTGGGTACTGACTTTCAGGGGAGCATCCTTTTCTGGAGCCTGCCACTCACGCTCAAGACGTGAGGTAGCACCAAGAGTGATCTCTTTACCATTAGATGCACTGAAGACTCCGTTTTCTAG
>DCAJ01000126.1:0-165 GCA_002311455.1 Anaerolineales bacterium UBA1136
GAAACCAAATAGTATTGCATTGCATGATCCCGTTGCTAGTCTAGTATACAGTTGTACTCAGGAAAATGTAGATACAGTCATTGTGAATGGCAATGTGATTATGAAGGATAGGATTGTTACAACCGTCAGTGAGTCTAGCATACTATTGCAGGCTCAAAAAGCTGC
>DCAJ01000126.1:431-16332 GCA_002311455.1 Anaerolineales bacterium UBA1136
CGCAAACCATTTGTACAGGGTATGTTGGATGGAACCCTGCCAATGGAAAAGTTCTTGTATTGGGTTAGGGTGGATTATGCATATCTAGTAAATTTCTCAAGAATTCTTGCTTTAGGGGTAACTAAGGCCGACACGTTTGAAGATATGCGAGTAATGCAGGAGTATCTGCATTGGATTATTAATGAGGAAATGGGGATGCAAGAATCCTATGCAGCTGAACATGGAATAACAAAACACGACCTTGAGTCGGCACAAATGGGTCCGATAAAATATGCTTACACGCGACACGAGCTGGCAAGTGCGTACAGCGGCACAATGGGTGAGCTTATTGCTGGGATAATGGCCTGCATTGTAGGTTACCAGATAGTTTGTCGCAAATTACTTTCCTCCATTGAAACAATTGATCCAGAGAACCCATACCGAGATTGGTTCTCTATGTATTCATCGGATGTGGATCTGGATACACATACCAAAAAAGTAATTGACATATTCGATCGAATGGCATCTGAGGGAAGTGCAAATGTGAGAGCTAGCATGGAAGAAAAGTTCATGACGGGAGTCAGGTATGAGACCATGTGTTGGGATGCATACTTTGAGATGGAAGAATGGATTAGTCACTAGAAGTATTTGGACATAGATTATCAGGAAATTGTCATGAAACTTAAGGATAAAATAGCACTAATTACTGGTTCTGCAACTGGTATCGGCAGGAGCACTGCATTGTTATTTAGTCAGGAGGGAGCTAAGGTGGTACTGGCTGATATTTCTAAGGAGGCTGAAGAAACAGTGCGGGAGATTCGTGCAGCTGGTGGGTCTGCTGTTTTTGTCCAAGGGGATGTGTCAATCCCATCTGATGCACAAAAAATGGTTAATACTGTAAAAGAATCATATGGTGAGATAAACATCTTACATAACAATGCGGGTATTTTGCGAATTTGTGGTGATTTGTCCAAGACTGAAGAGTCAGACTGGGACCGCATAGTTGACATAAATCTTAAAGGTGTTTTTCTCGTATCTAAATATACTATTCCGCTAATGATATCTAGCGGTGGTGGGTCAATAGTGAATACAGCTTCAATGGCTGGTTGGACAGTTGGTATGGCTGGATTGGCAGCTTATTGCGCATCCAAAGCTGGTGTTGTAGGTTTGACAAAGTGTATGGCCCTTGAACTAGCTGTGCATGATATCCGAGCTAACTGTGTGTGTCCAGGAACTATAGATACTACTCTCTACCCAACGCAGTTTCTCAAGCATGGAGGTACACAGGATGAGCTGGATGCTGGTCAGGAAGCTCTTGCTGCTACCATTCCTCAGGGTCGTTATGGTACCTCTGCAGAAATAGCACAAGCAGTGCTATTTCTGGCTTCGGAAGAATCTAGTTATGTCAATGGTCAAGCCCTGGTTGTGGATGGTGGCTTTAGTAATCAATAGATATCCTAAATGATTTAGTGTGTTACACAGCATATATTGGGTTATGAATTGGAAAGTTGTTAGGCTGGCCCAAAAGTACATTGTGAAATAAAAAGGCAATTGAGGTATATATATGGCAGACTTAGGCTTGATGCTTGAAAGTCAGGAGAATCTCAACTGGGACACATTGTTTAGCATTACAGAGAAAGTGGAACAGTTAGGGTTCGAATCACTTTTTTTATCTGATCACTTGACCTCAGTGAAAGGAAATAAGCAATTAGATAGTATTGCCCTTTGGCCTGCGCTCACTGCATTAGCTATGCGTACAGAGCGTATCAAAATAGGTCCATTAGTATGCTCTATGACTTTCCGGCATCCAGTGCAGTTGGCTAAAATGTCCTCCGCAGTAGACCATCTTTCGGTAGGCCGGTTGGAGTTGGGCTTAGGTGCAGGGTGGTATGAAGAAGAGCACGTTATGTTTGGTGTGGATTTTCCGTCTGTGCACCAAAGGCTTGAATTGCTTGAAGAAGGAATACAATTAATCAAGGTTTTGTGGTCAGGCCAATCAAGTAACTTTGCAGGGCAACATTACCAATTAAGTGACGCAGAAATGCATCCTGCACCAGCTCAGTCAAATGTTCCGCTTATCATAGGAGGTATGGGAAATACTACTTTGAAGATAGCAGCTACACATGCGGACGAATGGAACTCTTATTATGTGAGCATAGATACTTATCGGGAGAAATCACAAATAATTGATGGTCATTGTGATTCTCTAAATCGTGAACCAGGTACTTTGCGACATTCCCTGATGACCCCCTTTGTAATTGGAAATAATGATCAAGAGATTGATAGTCATATTGCATCTAACCGTACAGTGTTTCCAAGTCTTCCGGGGAGTCTAAAAGATTGGCACGAATCCGGTTTTATAGGAGGAAGCCCGCAGCAGCTTATAGATCAAATGTCTGCTTTCCAAGAAGCTGGTGTAAGTCGATTTATTCTTGAGCATAATAGTTATCATGATCAATCGCCATTAGAGTTGCTGGCTGAGAAAGTGCTTCCGGTAATGGCTAATAATTAGACTAACATCTTCTAAGTTGTTTATCTTAAGGTGATTTATGGCAAATCTAAATGTCAATCAGATTGGATGGAAAACTTCAAGTGATGAGGGCGTCGTTGCCTCGGGAAGTGCAGAGTCTGTGATTGCAGGCATCAACATTTTGAATGAAGGTGGAAATGCAATTGATGCAGCAGTAGCTACGATATTTGCCCTAAATGTCACTGACCATGGTGATTGTTCTATTGGTGGTGAGGTTCCGATCTTGATTTATGATGCCAAAAACCAGACTGTAAAAGTGCTTAGTGGACAAGGGAGAGCACCCTTGTCGCAAGATGCTATAGATTGGTATATGAAAAATGGCATTCCCGGCGAAGGTGATATTAAGATGGCTCCCGTACCGTCTGTTGTAGACTCTTGTATTACTGCTTTGAAGTTGTATGGAACACGAACTTTTGGACGCGTAATTAATCATTCGCTGGGGCTTTTGGATAATGAAACAGAAGTTTGGCACCCGAAATTAGCACATACCTTTCGCAGAATGGTTGAAGAGGAGCAGATTACTAATGGAGGACGTGAACACAAACTTCAATCTGTAACTGATCGTTTTTATGGAAGGCACAAAAGCAGGAATGATATAGCAGAAGAGCTGGAAGCCGACTATTTGTCGAAAGGAGGATTTCTTCGCAGGAATGATCTAGCTGCCCACGTGACCACCATAGAAGAACCGGTTACGGTAAGTTATAGAGGACACACTATATACAAATGTGGTCCTTGGACACAAGGCCCTTTTTNNTTTTTGTGCCAGGCACTACGTTTGTTAGAGGGTTTTGATTTGACAGCATTAGGGCACTTGTCTTCTGATTGTATCCATACAGTATTAGAAGCAATTAAGTTGGCGATGGCTGACCGTGACTATTACTATGGGGATCCGGATTTTGTTGATGTTCCACTAGATGTTCTTTTGTCCGATAAATACAATAATATGCGTAGAAACCTGATTGATATGCAGACAGCGTCTATTCAAGCTCAACCTGGTGATCCTTACAATATGCAACCAATCAAGGAAATCAGCTCGTTCAGACCTGGAATTGGTGGCACGACTACCTGCGTTGTTGCTGATCGCTGGGGTAATGTGGTTTCAGCAACTCCTAGTGCAAATGTTCCTAAAACTCCACGTGATGGTGGCGTTGCAGGTGTTACATTCGGCAATCGTTTACGTAGTCTAAATACTGATCTAGACCATCCTAATTGTATACAAGCTGGTAAACGTCCTCGCAGTACTCTTACACCTACGATGGTATTAAAAGATGAAAGACCAATTATGGCTATTAGTGTGGCTGGTGGAGATTGGCAGGACCAAGTTGCACTTAACCTGATTATAAATGCGATTGACTTTAATATGCTTCCAGACCTATGTGTTACTGCACCACGTTTTGCTACAGCACATCACCAAGACTCATTTGATCCAAATCCTGATCGAGAGGAAACTTTTAAATCAGCAGGATCAGTGATGCTGAAAGGCAATTTTGACAATGATGTCAAACAAGAACTTTTACTGCGTGGCCACACTTTAGAGATAGCTAAGTCGAGCATCGGCAGACCTGTAATGCTAACTATAGACCAGGAAGAAGGCACAATTTATGCTGCTGGCGATCCAGAAGGTAATCGACACGCAGCAGGTGTAGGAGATTAGGTGGATTACACTATAGTACGTATAAATGCTAATAATCTACATAAGAATATAGAAGAAATTCAAGAATTGTTTTGGGAGTATCTTGAGTGGGCTAATGGGCGCCTGAATAAGGAGTATTCCATCAATCTGGATATTAAGTCAATTCTAGAGCAAGATATGGAGAAACTTGAGGTGTTTTTGTACTCATATTCCCGATTATTGCTGGCCAAAGAGGACGATTTTCCTGTTGGTATAGTCTGTATCAGAAAGATCTTGGCGGATGTAGGTGAAATTAAACGCATGTATGTCAGACCTAAATTTCGTGGTCAAGGCATAGGAAAATCTTTACTGGATTCAGCTATTGTCGAATCCCGAGACATTGGCTACTCAAAGATTCGTCTCGATAGCACTAAATTTATGAACACTGCTCATGCTCTGTATAAATCCACAGGTTTTTATGAGATAGATCCTTATATTGGGAGTGAGATACCACCCAGATTTCATCAGTACTGGATTTTCATGGAGAAACAATTGTAGGGATGTCTATCATCAAGAGTCTAGCTGGTTTGATAATATGGACAGATAATCTAGATGTCCTCTCGAACTTTTATCGTGATGTTTTGCAACTGGTTCCACATTCAGTAAAGCCTGACTTTATCTCTTTCAAGTGGGGTGACACTAGACTGAACATTGGTACTCACTCTGACATAAAGGGCACATCCAAAGATCAGCTTAGGATTATGGTCAATCTAAGAGTCAAAGATGTACGAGCTGCGTACAACAACCTCCAAGAGAGAGGTATTGATTTCATTAGGCTACCTGAGCAAGAAAATTGGGGTGGTTGGATTTGTACGTTTAGTGATCCAGATGGAAATATCATACAGCTTGTGCAAGATGACAGAAACACATGACTTTCATCAAGTTATTACAACAACTATATAGGCTGACTACCATATTTGCGTATTGATAGTTCTAAGCTTGATGTGCAGAGAGTTTTGGGTTTGTATGTTTCAAAAGGACAGTGATTTTGCGTTTACTTAGACACATACTTGACATATTACAGGGTCAAGGCAGATACATGACGTTATCGGTTATCTGTGGTGTGGTATTTGCTGGTGCAAATCTTATACCTCCGCTTTTGATTCGCAGAATGATTGAGTGGATTGTCGAAGGAGGTGCAGATGAATCAGACCTTATAGGAGTGACCGTGTCGCTTTTTGGACTGTATCTGTTACGAGGTGCCACGCGATACGGATATGGTGTTTTTTCACACATTGCTGCTTACCGTGTCATGTGCAACCTTATGAACCGAGTATATCAGCACATACAACATTTATCTCATCGTTTTCTGAATGATCAGCGCACGGGAAGCCTTATGACCAGGTCAATCAATGACATTGAAACTGTGGAAGATTTTATTGCACATGGTATTCCTGAAACATTGCTAGCTTTAATAATACCTACTTCCATGATGACCGTGCTTTTTATACTAAATCCTACACTTGCAATGGTAGCACTTGTACCGATTCCATTCGCATCTTGGCTCGTCTACAGATATGTCTTACCTGTTCGTCAGATGTGGCGAGGTGTCCGTCAAAGTTTGACAGAATTAATTGCATCTGTACAGGATAATATTTCAGGCATAACGGTCATCAAGTCGTTTGCACAGGAGAAGAATAGTGCGGAACAAATAAAAGAGAAAAGTGTGCGCTTTCGTGATGAGATGATCAAGGCTAACTCGGTATCGCTCTTGCCGGCTGGCATTATTGAAGCAGTAGGTGGCCTCGGAGTGGTACTAGTTATATGGTCTGGTGGTGGGATGGCAATTCGAGGACAGGTGAGCGTAGCTGATATGTTCGTATTTGTAGTATATATGGGTCACATATACCAGCCTTTCTTGACACTTGCGTCTATCAATGATGTGCTGCAAAAAGCAACTACTAGCATCGATCGCGTGTTCGAATTGCTTGCCGAGAAATCTGACATAGTGGATCAACCCAGTTCCGTTGCTCCGAATGATATTAAATTCAACATTTCATTCGATAATGTCACCTTCGGGTATGAAAAAGGAGTACCGGTACTTCATGATATTTCCTTTGATGTAGACCAGGGAGAAATCGTAGCTTTGGTAGGTCCTACTGGTGCTGGTAAGACCACTGTTTGTAGTCTAATACCCCGTTTTTGGGATGCCGATATTGGTTCTGTGCGAGTAGGTGGGCACGAAGTAAGTAACTTAAAATTACAGTTTTTGCGCGGAAGCATAGCTGCAGTACTGCAGGATGTGTTTCTGTTTCATGGCACAGTGAAACAGAATATACTTTTTGGTAGACCGGAGGCCACTGAAAAAGAAGTAGTTTTGGCCGCACAAATAGCTAATGCTGAGGAATTTATACTAGATATGCCAAATGGATATCAATCCGTCATTGGTGAACGCGGAGTCCGGTTGTCTGGAGGTCAGAAGCAACGTCTTTCCATAGCACGCGCCATTTTAAAGGATGCTCCAATACTTATTCTGGATGAAGCTACCTCAGCGGTAGACGTAGAAACAGAGTCGCTTATACAACAGGCTATTACTAGACTAGTTTCCAATCGAACTGTTGTGGTAATCGCTCATCGTCTTTCCACCATACGTAATGCCGACAAGGTGATTGTATTAGAAAATGGGTGTATAGTGGAAGCAGGCTCTCCTAGTGCTTTGATGGAGAAAAATGGCACATATGCACGCATGTTAAAAGCTCAAGATGTTACAAGTGACTGGTCATTCGAAACCCATATTGATCAGAGATAACAAATGTTGTTTCAATATTAAGATCGCATATTGGTAATGTAAAATATCAGGCAACCAGAATCACATATAATGCAATAAATTACATTTTCTTCGAGCACTCTGCTATAATTATTTTGGTGTCTATAATCTGACCAATAAAAGTCAGAAATATATCTAAGTGAGCATAGAAGAGGAGTACTAGGCCATCCTCCAGAGAGTCAGGGTGACAGGCTGTAAACTTGGCATGTGTTAGAGGAACACAAAAAGGCTCAACTCGCCTCTGAGTACTGTGGATGAAATCAATTAGTCCACAGCGGGAATGCCCGTTATAGCATTAAAGAGTGGGTGAGGTTAGTAGGTTAACTTGCATCAAACAGGGTGGTACCGCGGAGTCCCTTTCGTCCCTTTCGTCCCTGAATGGACGTGGGGATTTTTGGTTAATTGGCTAACAAGATAGCAACAGGTTAGCCTTATATATAACAATAGTTGACAATTCTTAGGTATTGGGAAGGTGTTTATGGAAAGATCAAAATATATTCCTCAGGAAATTGAACCTCGATGGCAGCAGTATTGGGATGAAGACCAGCTCTATCGTGCTTTGATAGACCAAAGCAAAGAAAAGTTCTACGCCTTGACCATGTTGCCTTACCCAAGTGGAGATTTACATATTGGGCACTGGTATGCGATGACCCCATCTGATGCTCGTGCTAGATATATGCGTATGAAGGGATATAACGTTATGTTCCCTATTGGATTCGATGCGTTTGGACTACCAGCTGAAAATGCTGCAATAAAGCGCAATGTTCACCCAAAAGAATGGACATATAAGAATATTGATAATATGCGTAGGCAGCTGAAGACGATGGGTGCTATGTGGGATTGGGAACGTGAAGCGGTCTCCTGCGATCCTAGCTATTACCGTTGGAGTCAGTGGTTCTTCTTGCAAATGTACAAGAACGGTATGGTCTATCGTAAGCGGTCCCCAGTAGATTTTTGTCCTAACTGCAACACTACGCTTGCTAGAGAACAGGTCTGGGGCGATGACCGTCATTGTGAGAGGTGTAGTACTCCAGTTATTAAGAAAGATCTTGAGCAATGGTTCTTCAAGATTACAGATTATGCGGAAGAATTGTTGGAATATTCGCTTATTGATTGGCCTGATCGGGTTAAGTTGTTACAAACTAATTGGATAGGGCGTAGCGAAGGTGCACATGTTGATTTTCACACTGAAGATTCACAGGTCATTGAAATCTTTACCACACGCCCTGACACACTTTGGGGTGCGACATTCATGGTGCTTGCTCCCGAACATCACTTAGTAGATAACTTGACTACTGATGATAGACGATCTGAAGTAGAAGCTTATGTAAAAGATGCTATGCGACAGACTGACGTGCAACGTGAGTCTGCTAATAGAGTTAAAACTGGAATGTTTACTGGAGGATATGCCATTAATCCTGTTAATAGGGAGCGGATTCCAGTATGGGTTGCCGACTACGTTTTGATGACATATGGCACTGGGGCAATAATGGCAGTTCCTGCGCATGATGAGCGTGACTTTGAATTTGCGCGTAAACACGGAATAGAGGTGCGACCAGTTATTCAAGGTCCAGAAGAATCTATTCCACCAGATGGTGCTTCTATGGTGGAACCTACACTAGCTCTCGGTAAAATGATCAATTCTGGTCCGATGACTAATACACCGGCAGCTAAGTCTGTTGAGAAGACATTAGTTTGGCTTGAAAGCCAAGACATAGGCAAAAGAGCCGTTAATTACCGTTTGCATGACTGGCTGATTTCACGACAACGGTACTGGGGAACACCTATACCTATGACGTACTGCGTGAAATGCGGTGTACAACCGGTTGATGAGGATCAACTGCCGGTATTACTGCCAGACGAGATAGAATGGCGACCAACAGGGGAAAGTCCACTTAAATATCATCCAACATGGAAGAAGACCGTGTGTTCAGAGTGCGGAGGAGATGCTACCCGAGAGACTGATACCATGGATACTTTTATGTGTTCAGCATGGTACCAGTATAGATACCTAAGTCCAGAATATCATTCTGGTCCTTGGGACAAAGAAGAGCTTGACTATTGGATGCCTGTGGATACTTATACAGGTGGAATAGAACACGCTACTATGCACCTTATTTATTTTCGTTATTTTACTAAAGCACTACGCGATATAGGTTTATTGGAGTACGATGAGCCTGTAATGAAATTGAGAAATCAAGGTGTTATATTGGGTGAAGACTCGGAAAAAATGTCTAAAAGCCGAGGGAACGTAATAGCGCCAGATGAGTTGGTAAACAAATATGGTGCAGACGCGGTTCGTGCATATCTAATGTTTTTCGCAAGATGGGATCAAGGTGCACCTTGGAGTGGAAGCGGTATTGAGGGTGTATCGCGTTGGTTGCAAAGAGTCTGGCGAATTGTGATGGAATCTCTAGATGATAGAGAAGCGAAAGAAATAGATCAACGTGATGTTCGTAATCTGCGTCGCAAGATTCATCAAACTATCAAGCAAGTTAGTAATGACATGCAGTCGTTCCAATTCAACACGGTTATCTCAGCATTAATGGAATTAACCAACGCACTTAGTAAAGCAGTCTCTGACAATTTAACTAATACGGAGGTTTTTGGCCACGGGCTGAAAACCCTTTTAAAGTTGATGGCGCCTGTTACACCACATATAAGCGAAGAGTTGTGGTCTAAATTGAACAATCCTTATAGTATTCACCAGCAATCTTGGCCGGTGGCAGACGATGATGCGGTTTTAGAGGAAGAAATCACATTAGTTGTGCAGGTAAATGGAAAGGTGCGTGAAAGACTTGTAGTTCCAGCAAATATAGATGCTGAAGATGCAAAATCACAGGCATTAAACAGTGAAAATGTGCAGCGATATCTTGATGGAAAGGACCCACTAAAAGTAATTTATGTGGCTGGAAGGCTTGTCAATATAGTTGTATGATGTTGTTGGTTTTGTAATTAAGCAGTTTGTTTTAATCATCGATTTTGATGGATGTTCTTGATTGAGCAGATATCTGGCGAAGAATTAGCATAACTTTTCCCTGTACGCGCACAGTTGATGGATGGGCATAGATTGCATCCATGGTAGGATTGGCAGGCTGTAGGCGTACTTTGTCGTCTTCTAGATAAAAATACTTCAGTGTAGTTTCCTCGGTGTCTATCAACCAAATGGCTGCAAGGTCTCCATTGTTTACCTGAACCTGTTGTTTCATTATAACGACATCGCCATCGTTTATCATGGCATCGATCATTGAGTCACCCCGAACTTCTAATGCAAATAGTCCTTTACCGTCTCCTACTAGGTCTTGAGTCAGATTGATGATTTCATCTGGAGCGTAGGATACGGAAGCTTCAGGAAAAAGTACTGGCTCACTAGCAAATATTCGACCTGCTAGCGGTATTTGTACTAGCGTACGTGTATTTCTTTTACCTAGTTGGATGCCACGAGATACACGCATCATTCTGCTAATATAACCTTCGTCTTGCAACTTGTTGAGATTATAATTTACAACAGATGTTGAAGTTATTTGGCAAGCTTTGCCTATCTCACGTATTGTAGGTGGGTACGAATTTTGGCTGATAAAATTCGTTATAAATGTGAGCATATCCTCTTGCCTGGATGAAAGCTTGCTCTGTGCCATGATTTTACCTTAATCTGTTGTAGCAAAAATGTTAGAAGGAAGCAGTTTGATAATATCAGAACAAATGTTCCTTGTCAAGATTTGGTTGTGTCGGAACAACTAAAGACCTATTTTTTGGGCACGAGTGATGTAGAGCCACCTCGGGGATTTGAACCCCGAACCTAGCACTTACGAAGCGCTTGCTCTGCCAATTGAGCTAAGGTGGCAACTAGGCCGATTTTACCAGAGGTATAAATAGTGGCATAGGTTGGCTTGTATGGTCTTATAAGGGATAATATAAATATGCGTGTTGCTATGATATCTGTTCACACCTGCCCGTTAGCAATGTTGGGGGGTAAGGAGAGTGGTGGAATGAATGTTTATGTTCGCGAGCTGACACGCGAATTAGGACGTCAAGGTATTGGCGTTGATGTCTTCACTCGTTCGCAGGACGAACATCAGTCACACATAAAGCATGATCTAGATAACGGCAACCGAGTTTTTCACATTCCTGCTGGTCCTGAAAGTCCGATTCCAAAAACTGAACTATATGAATGTCTGCCCGAATTTACAAATGGGGTAAGATTAGCATGTGCATTATTGGATGAACAATACGATTTAATACATTCTCATTACTGGCTGTCTGGAGTGGTGGCGCACGAATTACAGAAATGGTGGAATGTTCCCATAGTGCATATGGCTCATACTCTTGGAATCAACAAAAATAAAGTGACAAAGGATTCTCAGCAAATTGAGCCAAAACTTCGTCTTGACAACGAATTAAGGCTTTCAGAAATGGTTGACAGAATCATTGTCTCGACTGAAGGGGAACGGTCTCAAATAGAAAAAATATCACTTGAATATAGTGATAAAACTGCAGTAATACCACCAGGTGTAGATCTTAAAGTGTTTCATCCATACCTGCAATCGGAAGCTAGACGGCAGCTCGAAATTCCACTGGATGACAAAATGGTGCTTTTTGTAGGACGTATCGAGCCTCTTAAGGGTGTAGATACTCTACTACACGCGATACAATACCTAAAAGAATCTGGAGATATGCCACCAAAGATGTGTATGTCTGTCATAGGTGGAAATCCCGCAAAACCACGTGATACTCGTCACGCCGAATTAGAAAAATTGATGATTTTACGTGATGAGCTAGGACTCAGTAACTTGGTAACTTTCTTAGGAAGTCGCGGTCAGGAAACATTAAATAGGTATTATGCAGCTGCTGATGTAGTTGTAATGCCCTCCCATTATGAGTCCTTTGGTATGGTGGCACTGGAGGCGATGGCTTGTGGCACGCCAGTGATAGCTACAGACGTTGGAGGGCTGGCTCAGCTAATCAGAGAAGGGGAGACAGGTTTTTTGGTGCCAGGCATGGATTCGGTCGCCTTGGCTGAACGTTTGGGACAAGTGCTTTCTGACAACGAATTGCGTGAATGTTTAGGTCGGCAGGCTGCAGAACATGCTGAAGCTTACGCTTGGCCTGGGATTACGGAACAGGTTATTAATTTGTACAAGCATACATTAAAGGTTTCGTAAGATGTAACATAAAGTGTTACCTAGTAAGCTATTTTAATAGTCAGCCACTACTAGGCGTCCTACTCTTATGCCGTGTCCATAGCCATTACGTTCAGTAGAATCATGATACATCAAGTATGTTTGGTCCTGAAGTTGAAGTATGTCAGGTCCTGCTGGGTCACGTACATTCACTAGTACGTGCTGCTTCTTGAATGTAGTTCCATTTTCGGAAGTGCTATAACCTATTACTGCAACTCCTGTAAAGTCTCTTATGCCTGCGTCCTGAGGCTTGTTTAATTGATAGAAAAGGGTCACGCAACCGTCGTCACGTAGCAGTGGGAAAACCTCGCGTGCTGATGCAGTTAGCCAAGGTGCTCCAGGTCCTATGATGACCCCAGGTTCTACAGTCCAATCGAACAAGTTACTAGATGTTGCTCTGCGAAGCCAGTGATTTGGTGGACCACCTTGGCTAGGACCCCCGTCTGGAGCACCGTGTTGTGGTGCTGGTCCAAAGTATCCCTGCCACTTTCCATTATCCAGAGGAATGATGCTCAGCTTCTGAATAGCCTTCATTTCAGCTTCAGCTTGTGTGATGCGTTCCCCTGGCTCTACAGCGAATGTTTGTCCTTCATCGTCGCTTATAAAGGACTGTATACCCGTTTGTGATGATCCTACGAATAAGCGTATCCTGCTATCTGGAAGTCTATATATCCGCAGGGGCCCTAGATTCACTCCCTGATTCATGGATGCTGGAGCAGATATTCTGATACCTTCATACGCAAACGTAATTCCATCTGTGGAGATTGCACTGCCTATACCTGCTCCAGCGTTAGTAAAGAACAGTCTTATATTTCCATCGGTAAGTTGCAACGATGATGGATTAGCCATGGGAGCCATGGGGTCTCTATTGCCTACATCTTGTGCAGTCAGGGCTACACCTAGATCCTCAAATGTGTAGCGTGCATCCTCACATGTTGTTGATTCTGACACCCCTATGTTTGTAGTATTTTGTGACGAATCATTTTGTTCTTCATTTGATGTAGGTGCAGAAAGAGTGGATTCTGGCTCTGGCGTTATTGGACCTGAAAGTATCGCACTGGCAATTCGAAATCCTTGAAAAGGATCTGGTCCGTCTGTCAAAACATAGTATATTCGCCAGCGACCCTCGCCTATATATACAGCAGTAGGGTCTAGCGCATTTCTTGGGGTTCGATCTAATAGTGGGATATCATCAGCAGTCCAATCCATCCCATTTTCAGAACTTGCTAGGAACAAACGTTGGGGCTCGCTGATACGATTCCCTGGAGGAGTGGTAGATACCAACATATAGTTAGGTGATCCTGTAAGTACGTATGAGTCAACAAATCCGCCAGTAAGACGTAGGCCTGCATCTACAATAAACCTTATTCCGTCAGGGCTTGTTGCAGAACGAATTACTTCGCGTCTCTTGCCCGGCACCATATCTGTCCACATAATGCGGATTTGACCATTAGACATAATAAAAGAGTCTGGTACTCCCCATGCACGTCGGTCTGTTTCCTGTACTATACCGGTATTAGTTTCTACAATCCAGTCGATGCCATCAGTGCTTGTAGCAATGCGTACTTGAGCACCACCGTCTGGGCCACTGCTAGAGAATTCAGTAAAATACATCCTCCATCCATTAGAGGTACGGACAACAGTGGGGTCAGCCCCTAGTGGTGTCCTAGCAGATACTTTTTTAAAGGATAATCCATCGGAAGAGTCCCATATTTCGATACCCATATTTGTGACGTATAGTCTTACAGTGCCATCATCTAATACAACAGCCTCTGGGCTTACACCTTCAGGACCAATCGAATCTACTTCTGCAGCTAGCGTCCAATTAGGAATTAGGGCGTTGTTTGAATTGGTTGAATTTGAAGGTATTTTTGTAGGTGCTGACTCAATATCTGAATCTATAACTACGGTAGTTGCTTGTAATGGCTTTTCTATTAGACCGCTGATTTTCGTGGCACTCAGTGTGGGTGTTTCTAGCCCATTGTCGTTCTGTGTAGGTACCTGTTGAGTAGTAGTGTCTTTGGGTTGGGTTTTAGAAATATTCTCTTCCTGGTTACATCCTTGCAAAAGAATTGTGTAAGTTAGTATGGCGATTACTGTTGAGTTTAATCTTGATATCATATCTGCAGTTAAACTAAAGTTTGTATCTGAAAGCTATATTTCTGGAAAGTACAAACTACCCTGATATTCAATTACTGCTTGCTTAAATACTTCAGGAACTATTACTGTCGCATTGGTTTTGTAGTCGTAGGCTACCTGTATTGTTTTAGCTGATGCAATTTTGCGACCTTTGTCAGTATTGATTATGTACATGCAATCGAAGCTTTTATTGCCAAATCTGGTTATACCAACACTTATATTGAGTCGTTCCTCAATATAAGCCGGCGATCTATAGTTGCAGGTTGCTTGAGCAACTATCACATCCATTGCATCTACTCCTGATTGTGTTTTCAGTTCTCGGAAATATTTGGTACGTACTGTCTCTAGGTAGGTGAAGTATACTGCGTTGTTGACATGTCCAAAAGAGTCTACATCGCGAAAGATCACTTCGATTGAATTAGTGTAGGGGGACGTGATGGTTTTCTCGTCGACTTTATGTGTGTTGTTCATGATTGTATGTTAGATTACGATTTTAGCATATCATAGTTATACTTATGCTATGTACAAACTATGTACAAATTTGATTATTGTAGATGGTCGTGATGGATTATTGAAAAACAGATAATTTTTGTTGCATAAGCCATTCTTGTGGGATCGTACCTTGTTTTATAATTGAGTATATGACATCTAATTACACAGCTGTAAGAGTTGCAGAGTTGCGTAGTGAACTGCATCTCCATAACTATCTTTATTATGTGATGCAATCTCCCAGTATTTCTGATAGTGACTTTGACGAACTGTTTAGGGAATTGCAGGACTTAGAATGCAAATATCCTGAGTTGATAGAAGATGATTCACCCACTCAACGAGTAGGAGGATATCCTTCCGATAAGTTTAATAAAGTGGACCATCCTAATCTTATACTTAGTTTAAGCAAAGTAAATAGTCCTGCTGACACAAATGCATGGTTCACTAGGATATCCAAACTAGACAAAAGGGTATCGTCCACCAAGCTTGTTGTGGAGCCTAAGATTGATGGTTTGACAGTAGTGTTACATTATGAAAACGGAGTTTTCATTAGGGGTTGTACGCGCGGAGACGGATATGTAGGCGAAGACATAACAAGCAATCTACGCACAGTACGTTCATTGCCTTTGCGTGTGCCGGTTAAAGGGTCTATCGATGTGCCTAGCACACTGGTTGTGCGAGGAGAGGCTTTCATTCCTAACAAAGCATTCCAGAGTTTGAATGAGAATCTGGCTGCTGATGGGGAACGTATCTATATCAATCCCCGCAATGCTGCATCGGGTGCTCTTAGGCAATTGGATCCTAAGATAACTGCTAGTCGCCCGATTGCTTTGTTTTGTTATGAATTGGTTGCTTCGGGAACGCTGCCCTTGAAGAGTCAATGGGATACTCTAAACTATCTACGGGAACTAGGTTTTCCAGTATCGGATGCATCATGTGTGTGTGAGAACATACAGGATGTGATTATTCGATGCCAACTATGGGCAGACGAGAGAAAAGATTTGGACTATGAAATAGACGGCGTTGTAGTAAAGATTGATGATTTGGAAGTCATGTCTAATTTGGGAGTGGTAGGTAAGGATCCTCGCGGTGCAATCGCTAATAAATTTCCCGCAGATCAGGTTTCTACTCAAGGCGGTGACATA
>DCAJ01000113.1:0-2418 GCA_002311455.1 Anaerolineales bacterium UBA1136
ATTCATTTAGGTCACTGCGATTGTAACGACGGACCGGAATATCATAGTTATACATTGTTTACTCCTACCCTCCTCCTGAGTGTATTCACCCCGGTAAATAATGCGGTTCAGTTAGTCACAATTTTTTCATGACTACGCTAATTGTATCAGCATATATTACATTAATCTGCACAACCAATATTTAGGACTAGAACAGCTCTTCGATTGAGGTCAGTACGTAATCAATTTGGGCGTCGTCCATTTCGGGCTGGACTGGCAATGCTATCAGCTCACGTGCTACCTTTTCGGTAACTGGCAGACTCTGTCCAGAAATTGCATTATCCCTATAAACAGGCTGTTTGTGCATTGCTGGTGCATAATGAGTTCCTGTTTCAATGCGTCTTTTCCGCATTTCTTTATGTAACTCATCTCTACGTGAAGATAGTATTACATAGCTTGAGAAAGATGGATCTGCATTTTCACTAAAGGTTGGCAACTTGACTTCTTTGTTGATTAAGACACTGCGATATAAACCAGCGATTCTTTTACGTTTATCCGTCCAATCCATTAGATAAGGAAGCTTAGCATGCACAACTACTGCCTGTAACGGATCCATAGGTAAATTGAATCCTTCTACTACATGATCATCAGACAAAGGTGGATTTCTACCGGGATCAAATTCCTTACCATAACCACGAAACAAGCTAACTTTTTCAGCTAATGCTGAGTCATCAGTAACCACCATACCGGCATTCCCACTAGATGAAAGAGGTTTGGCAGCTGCCAGACTAATAATAGTCAGGTCTGAATAGAAGCCAACATGATGGTTTGCATATCGTGCACCTATTGCTAAAGCAGCATCTTCAATAATCTTTATGCCCCGCTCATCAGCAATTTCGCGTAAAGTAATACAATCGGCGGGATGCCCATATAAATCTACGGGTAGTATGGCTTTAGTCCGATCTGTGACTGCAGACGCTATTTGGCTACAATCAATCGTATAATCACTCTCCAATATATCTACCAAAACTATAGTAGCTCCAATAATAGATATTGCCGCAGTCGTAGAGATGTCTGAGTTTCCTACTGTAATAACTTCATCACCAGGGCCAACATCACAAGCCCGCAGCGCTAGTATTAAGCCTGCCGTAGCAGACTGTACCGCCACAGCATATTTCACATCTAACTTAGAGGCAAAATCAGACTCAAGCGGCTGAAATTCAGCATTTCCCGCAACATAAGGATTGAACATAACATTCTCAAGTCCACTAATTATTTCTTTTCTTAATGAACGATTAGTGTCATACCCCTGTCCCCTCGGCACAATCCAATCTGTATTCTGTACTGTCATGATGATAACCCGATTCCCTTGACAAAAAGTTCAACCATATTCTAATTGTCTAAAGTATTAGTTTGGCCACAAAAATTGTCCGCAACCTCGTTCTCCCACAATTTCTCCATTACTGTAAATTAGATTGCCACGCACGTAGGTCTGCAAAATTCGCCCACTGATATTCAATCCAGAGTACACACGATCACAATCTTTTGCCTTAGTAAACCACTTAGTACTGTCAACTATATATTCATCTTTAGGATCAAATACTACGAAGTCAGCATCTGAGCCCAGACTAATTGTACCTTTCCTAGGCCAAAGGTTAAATAGTTTAGCCGGTGACTCACACACTAATTCTATTGCCTTAGATAAATCCCACTGACCGTTAAGAGCATGATGCAGAGACATTGGATATAGCATTTCCAGACTTGGGAGGCCTGGGGGTGAACTCACCAAGTCATGCCATGTAGCCTCTTTTTCAGCTGCTGTAAATGGTGCATGGTCAGTAGTTAGGATAGTCAATGTATTGTCTCTAACACCTTCCCACAATGCTTTTTGGTCGTTTTTAAATCTAATCGGAGGATTCACTTTAGCATAAGGTCCAGCCTTGGACAAAATATCTGCGGTGAACTCTAGATAATGTAAACAAACCTCTCCAGTCACATCCACTCCAGATTGAATCGCATGTCTAATAATATCAACACCTTTAGCTGAACTGACATGAGCGATATGTATTGGTCTGTTAGCGTGTTCAGCAAGCGACACGGCACTTGAAATAGCCACTGACTCCACTATATCAGGACGAGATTTTGGATGCACCATCGGGTCAGACAGATCGCTTTCTAACGCTAGACCAATATAGTGGTTAAGCAATTGATCATCTTCGCAATGAATCACAAATGGAATATCATATTTCGCGGTATTCTGAAATGCCACCAACAAGTCAGACCTGTTTGCAGCAGCAATACCGTCAAATTCATCCTCTCGGCCAGGAGGAGCATCTACCATAAAAGCTTTAAATGCAATGGCACCTGCATTTACCATTTCCTCAATGACTTGTTCATCACAACCCACCGGCCCACAATACAAACCAAAGTCCACGTAAG
>DCAJ01000113.1:2580-7243 GCA_002311455.1 Anaerolineales bacterium UBA1136
GGAGCACGACAATGAACATGTACGTCAATTGCACCTGGCAATAAATATTTTCCCTGCAAATCAATAGCTGTTAAATCACCGACCTCAGTGTCTGCGTCAAGGATCTCAGTGATTTTCCCTGATTCCACAACCACCATACATGATCTTAAATCACCATCAGCAAACACCATTCCATTAGTAAAAACAATCCTATCACTAGACAAATCTGATACCATAGCTCTCATCTATCCTCTTTAAACATTATTTCTAACTAGTCTTTTACATAAATTTTTGAATCTGTCTTTGCTGATTGAACAATTGCTTCAACTACAGCCGCAGAGTGCACACCATCAGACACAGATGAGCAAGGTTCTCTATCCTCAACAATAGCATTTACTATGTCTCGTGCCTGTTTAACAAATTGATTATCTTGAACAACACTTTTCCTGTAATGCTCCTCCGAAGTACATATCTCAAAACTTTGGCCTAGCTTGATATTGATCAAACCTTGAGAACCGGCAATTACTGTACTTATAAAAGGAGTATTCACATCGACATTAGGCTGGTAACCAACAACAGAACCCACAGCCCCACTTGCAAACATTAGATTAGCTACAACCCCATGAATTGAACCCTCATATATACCACTACGATTTGTCTGAGCGTAAACACTAGCAACTCTAGAATTGGCCAGCCAACCTTGCCAATCTATTCTATGAATTGCACTATAACCTAACACTCCAAGACCTGCTTCAGTATCCTTCCATAGCCATTCTGGCAACCTCTCTCCACCTGACAACCAGAATGTATCTGTCATATATACAACTTCACCGCAATCTTGTTGTGTTATATGTCGATGTGCAGCCTGCATCTCCATCCGGTGACGATGTACAAATCCGACTGCACATTTGAGTTTTTTTTCTGCACATATAGCAGCTATTTCTTTGGCTTGAGACAAATTGGAAGCCAATGGCTTTTCTACCAATAAAGATATGTTTTTATTAAGTCCGTCAATTGCCAACCTATGGTGAGTAGCATGCGGAGTAGCAATTACAAACAAATCGACACCAAAGTCGAGCAATTCCGAATAATCGCCAAATACCTCTACGCCCGACCTCTTTCCAGTTTGCTGTGCTAGCTCTATATTCTCGTCACAAATACCTACCACACTAGCTAGTGAACCTAAAGACTGAAAAGCATCAATATGCTTTCGGCCCGCCATACCACATCCCACAATACCTACACGAACTGAAGTCATATTAGTTAATCACCGATTTCTATCAACATTAACACATATGGAAAATAAAACGGAAAAGTAATTCGACGACAATGTTGACAATTGCTAGCTTGAATCTAACTTGACCTTCAAATTGGCCGTTTCTCGGTCTATCACTTGAGTGACGTCACCGAGTATACCGACCGATGTGTTGCCTATAGTAGGCCACTCCTGACCACTTGGAATAACAGTCCCTTTGCGCTCTGCTTTAAGCTCTGAAATTAGATCTCCAGTATATGGATTAATCAGCTTACCATATGTACCTTGAGCTTCTACTTCCTGACCAAATTTTGCTTCACGTATGAACAAACCATCGTCACTCGATTTCCAAACCACATTGCCCGCATCATATACATCACAATGTCTCTGTGTATATATCGGCTCTGTTGCAATCATATCGAGTGCCCATAATATGTTCAAAATACCTTGCTCTGCATCTCTAATATCACGAGAGCTATTAGCATACCAGCCAGTACCTCCACTCAACTCCGGAGTCAAATGAATTATATTATTCTCCGTAAGAACATCTGATTGATTTTCTGCAAATGTACCAGGCGGAAAATAGGCAACGGAACTCAGACCAAATACTACGGCCAGATTGAGACGCTTTTCTTCAATACTGTTCCATTTATTCGCGTCTTGGGGCGCATCTATCAATATATAACGTTCATATGCAGTACGACCACCTTGATGAAAATCGATGAGTATATCTGAGTGCAGCACTATGTTATTGAAGTAATGATAAGAAATCTGCTCAGTGATAGAACCATCAATGTTGCCAGGAAAGCAGGCTAGAATATCTTTACCATCCGCAGGCGACAATCTTACACCCGTCTCAAATCCCAGAATATTCAGTACTGGAACTGCAATAACAGTTCCTGAAAGCTCTTGTGGATTAAGGTTATCGAGTAAATTAAGTATGCCCACACTACCTGCTATCTCATTACCATGAGCAGCACCCTGAACTAAAACTGTTGGGCCAGGTCTGACTCCAGAAATAACATGTATGGGCAATTTAACTTCAGATAGACTACGAGTTTTCCCTGCCGGCAAATATCCAAAAATATGCTTACCGCCATACGGCGGTAAGCCAGACGAACCAAGCTGAGCAACTAATTCATCATTTCTGTATACAGAGTTCATGGAATTAGATTATCTACAGTCCTTTCAACTATGCCAAAAAAGCAACACCATTCGCCCTCTAAAACTGAGGCGCGTGATCGTAACCCAAACACTACTCCATCCTGCGGTGCCTGTACTGTTCCTGTCACATTGCCATAAACATTATAAACCTTGCCTAGTTCAGTACCTTTCGGCATCATTGTCTCAAACTTTACATCAGGAGATCCTACCCACATCCCCGATGCTGGAGCTAAAAGTGCTTGTTGATATCCTTGCATCCATTCATTGGCATAAGTAGCTTCCCCTTGGATCATATCGTAATGTCGCATCACATTTAGGTAACTATCCCTAAGATCTTTAGCAATTTTGTCAAAATCACTAGTGAGCAAGCGACAATTACCACCTAGCTCAGCAGTTATACCAGCCTTTCCCAGGTTTCCTATCATTGAGCTCGGGTTGCCACCACCCGATGGACTTGGAAATACTAATGGCCATTGTGGCCCCATTGCAGCAGCCAGTTCCATACTCTGTGGATTATCAGTAGCAAAAATCATGTGAGCCAAATATGAATGTTCGCCACCCGAATGAAGGGCAATTTGTAAATCACAGACATCTTTCATAGCATTCCAATGGGCGTCAGCAATCCGTTCAGTAGGATATCCATCAGGCTTACCAGGATACACTCGGTTTAGATCATATGAGAATGTATCCAGGGGATTACCTCGATTGCCGGCCGCAAAAGCACCAACGTTCATCACTGGTACAGCTACTACAGTACCCGCTAAAAACTCGGGATCAATTTCATCCAACGCCATAAATATAGAGTAGGGGCCTTCCGGCTCGTCGCCATGAGTAGCTCCATTTAGCCACAAAATCGGACCATCCTTTTTACCTCTAACAACAATTATGGGGATTATTTCCTTTTCACCAAAAACACTTGTATTTGTCTCAATACCACCATAAGCCTTTTCTCCGGGCCCTACATTAACTGTTCCGATAGTTAATTTACTAGACATATATTCTCCTTAATTCCTATAGATCTGTTGCTATTAATACTACCTTATTTTTCAATCATTTCTTATCAACTAACTTTATACCAATATTAGCTTCATCTGATATCAATGACCTCAATACAGCAGATGGACCACTCATAAACACCAATATGCCTGGGCCGTGACCACCGCGTAGACTATTTCCTTGACAAACAACACCAACACTCGATCTTTCTTTGAATCGGCCGTGACTATAGGTACTATCCCAATCTTTGATCAGCACCAAATCACCAAAGCAAAGTTCATTATCTAAATAAGAAGAAGCAATTGACATTTGTACCGCAATCGGACCATACTCGCTTAGGCCTGCACCAGCCCCAGCAGCCTCGCCAGGCAACTGGTGTCGCACTGACAATGTAAAACCATCTCCCATTTTTTCTTCGTGGATATCAAGAGACTTGAGCAAAATTGGAGAACAACTCCTTAAGTAGACTTCAGGATAGTCAATCAGTTGCAAGCCAGTACCATAAGCTTCTATGAGAATATTATCTCCTGGAGCCATTAGGTTGAGTGTTTCTATAGAAAAATCACATATAACTTGCTCTAGAAATCTTCCGCTTTTGCCAATTACGGTACCTGTCTGACCAATAGCAGCACCACTCACAATGCGAGCACGATTACCCAAGCATGACAATGCACGCAATGCATTATTTTCACCTTCAACCTCATTACGAATAGACGCACCTGGTTGTATCATTTCTGCTGCCCATCTGTCCACACTGTCCCCAAGTCTGACGTTATATATCAAACCACCATACATAGGCAGCAGATAAGCCTTACCATCAGCATCAACAAAATACGGGAGGGCAGGCAAATCAGGCATTCGAGGTTGATCTACCTTACCGACCACTGAGATTCGTACTAGATTGTCCTGATTAGTTCTAATCAATATATATTACCTTCCACAGTACTAACATATTATAAACCTAGCAAACCACCAATATTACAGTGCGGATCGATGACCGGTCGTATTTCACCATTTACGCATGACATCAGCTCTTGGCATCCAGGCCCATGACCCAACCACGAAGAATCACCATGTATGATTAATGCGATGGTGACAGCACCTTCCAAGTACCGTCTACTAAAGCGATGATCTCTATCTGAAACAGCAACGATATCTCCCAATTTAAGATCTTGCAACCCTAGTGCCTTCAATTCTTCCCAGTCAGGAGTCATCATATCTTGATCAACAAAATCTGGAGGTATCTCATATCCGCTACCCATTATGTAT
>DCAJ01000113.1:7320-7796 GCA_002311455.1 Anaerolineales bacterium UBA1136
TTCTGCAACAACTGGAACATCTAGAATACCATCTAAACCAACATTAATATCCCATAGTTTTAATAATTGTGGTCCTATCTTTTTGGTTATTACACTCTCGTATCCATGTATTGTCAAACCTCTACCCACTGTTTTCACAACGACCTGATCCATTCCATTCATAGACTGTAATGTATCTTCGTCAAAGTGCACCATTAGACGCGCATGTTCACCCGTAATAGTACCTTTCTTTCCGGCAGCGGGCCCATCAGTCACAATTACCTCGTTTCCTACGCACCCATAGTAATGAAGTGCTTGGTCGACTTCTATATCTGGATTTCTTATACTTACTGCAGGTTCAATATGATCTCCACCAGGTCTAAATGCATTGGATCCTATCCCGACATTGTATACTATGCCTCCCATACCAATAGGAACCACATTTTCTCCGTGCTTAGTGGGTTTGTACACTCCTTTAGATAGCTCAGGATGCGCCA
>DCAJ01000113.1:7830-9432 GCA_002311455.1 Anaerolineales bacterium UBA1136
CCACATTAGTTTTGATTGAGTTCATATTAATATATTATACGACAGTCATTACACATACAAAGATTAAATACTACGAAAAGATGTATTTTTGATATTCAACACCTTGCAAAGCTTTCTTGCTTTCAAATTTAGCATCTTCAATAACCTTATCTAAATCTATATTAGTGTACTGTCCACCCTGAAGCAGAATTTCTCCATCAACTATGACAGTATCAACATCATTACCATTCGCATAAAATGATAGCATCCACGGAGCTGAATAACATGGTGTGAGATGTGGTTTCTGGAAATTGATGACCGTTATATCAGCCTGTTTACCAACTTCAATAGATCCGACTCTCTCGTCAATATTGAGTGCCCGTGCTGCATCAATTGTCACCATACGCAATAATTTTGCTGGCAAGACAGTTTCCTGGCTTCCAGTGCGATTCCATTCTGCCCAAGCCACACGTGATAACTCACCAATGAGATCATAGGATGTATAAGGAGCAGAACCATCAGTAGAAACTGTGACCTGTGCTCCGGCTTGCAATAAATCAGAAACAGGACATACACCATACCACAGGTTTTCATGTGTAAATGGCACTACAGCAATCCCTGTCGAACATTCCCCAAGTATTTTCACCTCTTGCTCACGCAAACCATTACAGTGAGCGAACAACGTGGGACCTTTAAGAAGATCCTTTGTGACATCTTCACCAAATTCTTTCACAGCATAATCAACAGATCCAACAAATGCATGTGAATGCAGAAGAACGCTATATTTATCAGCAACTGCGCGTATCTGTTGTGCCTTGTCTATCATCTCTGGGATATCTTTACTATCATAAGAGTAAGGAAACTTAGGATGAGCTGCCTGTCTGCTTAGCAGATACGGATAATGTAATGAAATCTCTATACGTCCATCATTGGATCTGTGAAAATCCTGTATGATCTTTTCAGTATTAGACAAACATTGTTCATAAGTAAACAATGACCGTGTAGCCTGTCCCTTCTCCCATAATGTACCTTCCCAAGGCATAGGAACATGACTAACAAATGGGTCTGGAGGACCTACCCCCACTACTGCTTTACTACCTACATCAACCACTGCCTCAATATTTTTCTGAGCATAAATCACATTGTCAGTTCTGGCAGGAGTAGCCCCGATAACACTATATCCTGTAGTAACACCGAATCTTATGCGCTCTATGGCCGAAAGCATTGCTTCCATGTACCACCACCGCGGAGTTGAATTATGAAAATACACCGGGTTGGTAGGCCAACCATGATCTGGATGGTACAAACTCTTAATTAATCCATGTCCTGCATGTCCATAGGTGTCAATCAAACCAGGAAGAGCCATCATGCCTCTTAGGTTGATTTCCTTATCAGCTTTGTATATACCATTTATAGTTTCTGCTTCACCAACTGCCACAATCTTGTCGTTGGTAATAGCAATACTTCCATCATGAATAATACGATCATCAGAATCCATGGTCATTACATCATCAACAGATACCAATAGGCCACAAGTTTTTTTGTTCATTAGAAACCCTTATATGTTGTCATGTTCCGCCAACAATTTATTTCATGTAGTCATTAATAGCTGAACAAATAAAG
>DCAJ01000098.1:0-3676 GCA_002311455.1 Anaerolineales bacterium UBA1136
GATATGTCTATAACTGCATTAGACACGAAAACTACATTCTTACTCATAGAGTGGCTAAGGCTGGATTTATTTTCAAAGCCACATCATGATATGCTTTTGCGATTGCACCTAAATCAAGGTTATTGACTTTGTCAATAGTTTGGAGCATTTCACTTGGCATAGCATCAACACCTCTATAGGCTCCGCAAATAGCTCCTGCAATTGCAGCTAGAGTGTCACAATCCCCTCCACCCCAAGTACTAATCCTAATAGCACGCATTGGATCACCATTTGCCATAACCACATAAGCAATCGCTGCTGGAACAGTTTCATGAGTCAACATGCTAGTACCTATAAAATCATAAACATCCTTTAGCTTGTCTTCAACCGGTTTATCATTACTCACTAGGTCAACTGCCCACTCTATGCGCCTAGAGATTGAAGGTGTTTGGTAGTACCGTACACCTGCTTCCTCTCCTAAATCAGCCCCTTTCATAGCAGCTTTAGCAATATCTTCCAATCCAGAGCCTGGATTGGAAGCGCACGCTGTTGCACAAGCTATAGACGCTGCACCTGAAGTAGCAGTACTGGAGCCGTGGGTAGGCAATGCTGAAACAATAGCATATTCGGCAACTCTATTTAATTCCGGGTAACCCAAAAATGCTATTGGAGCTACACGCATTGAAGAACCGTTAGTGGTGCCATAGCTACCTGTTACCCGGGGGTCACCTCCATCCATTAATGCCCTAATAGCGCGCTGTGTACTTGGACCAACCCATGGCAAATTAAATCCGTCAGTTTCCTCTATCCAATTCACAAGACCGTCTGCTACACCTTCTACGGTAAGGTCACCACACTTTATAACCGATGATACTATTGCAAGCATAGCCATGGTATCGTCTGTTATTTCACCACGCTTCATTCCAGCATGAACCGTAGGATCTTCCGGAGCCTCTTTAGGCTTGGTGAGACCTTTTGGCATGCTACCCCACATAGCCTTGTTAGCAGTCATACTGAATTGACCAATTATGCCATATGCATCACCCAAAGCCAGTGCAGCCATACAACCATGTATACGAGAAATCAAGGAAATGTTATTCATGAATATCACCCATATGTCTGCCCACCCAAATTAGAAAATCGTCTAAAATAAGCTTAATTTATCAATGAAATAATTATCTATCAATTCCGGTGCCATAGCAAGTCACTGTGACAAACACATTTGATGAATCTGGCTTCTAAGCTATCTAACCACAAAACAAGGAGTTCTATTATGGCCTCAAATCCCGCCTATGATACCAAGGGTATATGGCGCAAAGATAAAGATCACCACATTCATCCATGGGTTGATTTCTCTACCTTCAAAGATGAAGGATCCATGATAATGTCAAACTCTGATGGAGCATATGTATTTGACTCCGAAGGCAACAAGTATATAGATGGAATTGGTGGATTATGGTGCGTAAATATTGGTTACGGAAACGAGGAAATGGAAGAAGCTATAGCCGCACAGTTAAAGGAAATTCCTTATTACTTAAATTTTGGTCCTCATACTACACCACCAGCTGCAGAATTAGCAGCAAAACTGGCTACACTGACACCCGGTACGCTAGACAAAGTTTTCTTTGGTACTGGAGGGTCTCTGGCTAATGACACAGCAGTCCGTATCATCCATTTCTATTTCAACAGACTTGGACAACACAATAAGAAAAAAATAATTGCTCGTACAGATGCATACCATGGCAGCACCTACCTTGCTATGTCAATGACCGGCATAACATTTAATCACCAAGGTTTTGATTTGGCTCCTGACTTAGTTCATCATATTCCAGCTCCTAACACTTACAGGCGTCCAGCAGGTATGACTGAGTCAGAGTTCTGTGATGCTAAGGTGAACGATTTGGAGAACAAGATAATAGAATTAGGTCCGGAGAATGTAGCTTGTTTCATTGCCGAACCGATTATGGGTGCTGGGGGAGTGATAGTCCCACCAGATGGATATCACAAACACACCAAAGAAGTTTGCGATAAATATGAGGTGCTGTATATCTCAGACGAAGTCATAACTGGTTTTGGCCGTTTAGGACATTTCTTTTCATCTGAATTGGTTTTTAACTTTATACCAGATGTAATTACTTGTGCCAAAGGTATTTCATCGGGCTATCTCCCTCTTTCAGCCACTATTCTTTCTGATGAAATGTACGACGTGATAAGTGTACCTCAGAGTGACGGAGCACTGTTTACGCATGGATTCACATACTCGGGACACCCAGTCTGCTGTGCGGCTGGATTAAAAAATATAGAGATAATGGAAAGGGATAGAATATGCGAGCATGTACGTGAAGTTGGTCCATATTTTGAAGAGCAGCTCAATACATTGTTAGAACATCCGATTGTAGGAGATGTTCGTGGCAGCCATTTTATGATGTGCATTGAGTGCGTCGCAGACAAAGAAACAAAATCCCTTCTACCAGAGCATGTTGATATAGGCAAACTTATCGCACAACAATGTCAATCTCGTGGTCTTTTCGTACGTCCTATCCGAAATCAAGTCGTCTTATCACCACCACTGATACTTACAAGGCAACAGATAGATACTATAGTATCTATCTTACACGAAAGCTTTAGACAAATAATAACAGAATTGAGTCAAGAAGGTATTTACATTAATTAGCTAGTCTAGATAACTCCTATTGTTTCTAAAACTCTGGTGGGAGTCATTGGAAGTTGATCTATACGCTGTCCTAGCGCCTGTTGCACTGCATTAGCAATAGCAGGTGCAGGCGAGATGATCGGCGTTTCACCAACACCTCTAGCACCATATGGATTACTGGCAAAGGGTTTTTCTATAATCACTGCCTCAATACGTGGAACATCCAATGAGGTTGGCAACTTGTAGTCGAGTAAATTAGCATTGAGAACATGACCACTCTCGTCATATTCATAACCTTCATATAGTGCCCAACCAATCCCTTGCACAACACCTCCCTGCATCTGCCCCTCTACGTGACCCGGATGTATGGCTTTTCCAGCATTTTGTATAGCAGTACATCGCAATATCTTCACTTTCCCAGTTTCAGGATCAACCTCGACGTCAACAATAGTACCTCCTCCAGCACCAGCCCAATTTTCAACATTGACATTACCATGACCGGTAATTTGCCCTGACAGTTTGGCAGCCAAATCAGCGAATGTTACTCTTTCTGTTTTCCTTTCAGTAGTACCAAACACGCCTCTACTATAGATAATACTATTAAGAGAAACACTCCACATGTTCGCGACTTCTGCCTTTAACTTTGCAAGCACATCGCGTGCAGCTTCAACTGCAGCCACTCCAGTAGCCATTGTAGTCCGGCTACCAGCTGAGGTATCCGTGTAACTAATAGAGTCAGTATCAACCATCGATGATTGGACGTTGTCAAATGGTATCTCTAACACATCTGCAGCCTGCATGGCTACCGTGGTACGACTGCCGGTTAAGTCAACTGATCCTGAAATTAGGTTGACTGTGCCGTCACTATTCACATTAATATCCACACTGGAACGGGCACCCCAATTATCCCAAAAACCGATAGCTACACCCCGGCCTCGATTAGGACCTTCAATAGGTTCATTGTAATGAGGATGATCTTCTATGACTCCCAATATCTCCTTAATTGCTATACTTTTGTGTATAGTACCGTCAAGACGTTCAGTT
>DCAJ01000098.1:3731-8245 GCA_002311455.1 Anaerolineales bacterium UBA1136
CCACACCTATCTTTTGTGCCAGTTCATCGATTATTTGCTCGCACGCAAAGGCAGATTGTGGTGCTCCAGGGGCCCGATAAGCAGCAACTCTAGGCTTGTTGACTAGTACATCATAACCATCTATTTGTCCATGTGGTATATCATAAGCTGCAAACATGGCCATAGCTCCTGGATGTACTGGAGAACCTGGATAAGCTCCAGCCTCATAACAAAGCTCAGCCTGAGCAGCAGTAATCTTACCCAATTTAGTAGCACCGACCTTGACTTTTATTGCAGTACCTGACCCCGGTCCAGTGCCCAAAATGACTTCTTCTCGGGACATTACAACTCGTACTGGACGTCCTGTCTTTCGCGCTAGCAATGCTGCGGGAGCTTCGACATAAGTAGGATTTTTACCACCAAAAGCACCACCAACTTCAGTAGGAATCACCTTAATTTTAGACATAGGATACTGAAGCAATTCAGACACCTGACTGCGGGCTAGAAAAACACCTTGAGTGGATGAGTAAATAGTCAAAGTGCCATCCATACCCCAAACTGCTGTAGCCGCATGTGGCTCAAGATAACTCTGATGTACTGGAACAGTCTTGAATTCACGCTCAACGATAATATCCGCATCAGCAAATCCTTTTTCAAGGTCTCCTTTTGTATGACGTATATGCTGAGCTATATTACTCGGATGATCACCGTGACCATTAGGACCATCCGTTCTTATCTGCTCATGCAGCACTTGTGTTTCATCAGACATCGCAGCACGTACATCAAGTACGGGCTCTAGAATTTCATATTCAACCTCAATCAATTCAAGGGCATTTTGTGCTACATCTGGAGTTCGAGCAGCTAATGCGGCAACTGCATGACCCACATAAAGCACTTTGTCACTAGCCAAATTATTGTCGCGTAAGAACTTGTAATTAATGGTACTTTCTCCTGCTTTTTCAGTTCTATCTTCTGCTTCTGGCAAATCATTGGCTATCACAATTGCAAATACACCTGGCAAAGACTCAGCTTCACTAGTGTCAATAGAGATGATGCGAGCATGTGCATGTGGACTGCGTAGCACTCTACCGTGGAGCAATCCTGGCAAATTAATATCAGTACCATACAGGGCATGACCAGTAACTTTATCTCTAGCATCCATACGCTCTGGACGTGTGCCAACAGACCTATATTTGTCCCTTTCAATCATCTCAATACTCATCAAACCTCCTCTCTCGAGTCATTCATTAGCTGAGCTGCCAATCTGACTGATCGCACTATCTTGTCGTATCCTGTACAGCGACAAAGGTTTCCGGCCAACCAAAATCTAATTTCATCTTCTGTGGGATTTGCATTTCTATCAAGTAAAGCCTTAGTAGCCACAACAAAGCCTGGTGTGCAATAACCACATTGGAGACCATCCTCAAGTACAAATGCCTCTTGTACTGGATGTAATTCGTGTGCATTAGCCAAACCTTCAACAGTGATCACATCTTTACCATCAATTTCAATACCCAGGACCAGACAAGCATTGACAAGCCGATTATCAATCAATACGCTGCACGCACCACAATTTCCATCGTTGCAGCCCTCTTTACTTCCTGTCAACCCAAGTGTGTCCCGCAAACACTCTAACAAGCTCTGCTGTGGTTCCGTCAAAAATTCAACTTCTTCACCATTTATTGTAGAACTGACGACGAGCTGTTTAGACATATTTTCATTCACCTTTACAAGACACGTAACCGGCTCTATTTGCAGCAAGCTCAAGACACCGTCTCGTAAGCACCCCTATAAGATGTTTTCGCTGGGCTGCAGACCCACGTACATCTGTAATAGGATTTATGGATTCCTTTGCAGCACCCGCTGCCTCTTCAAAAGCCGATATAATAGGTTTCTTTCCAATCAAACTTGCAGATGCTGCAGCAGCCAACACAGGTGTAGGAGCAACAGCCACTAAGGCAATGCAAGCCGACAATATCCGATCCAGATCACTATTCAATTCTATAGATGCCCCCACTCCAGCAACAGCTATATCCATTTCTGCTCTAGGTGTGAAACGCAAGTAATTAGCTCCAGAGTTAAGTCTTGGCGGTGGAATTTGGATTGAAATTAACATCTCACCACTCGCTAAAGCATTTTTTCCAGGAGCAATACAAAACTGTTCTATGGGTATATTGCGTACTCCATCTAATCCAACAACACTGCACATGGCACCCAAAGACATCATGGCACCGATAGCATCCCCACTAGGAGAAGCATTACATAAATTCCCTCCAAAACTTGCCCTATTCTGAATTGCCTTTCCACCAATTATAGTTGCTGCATCAATGATAGAAGGAAAGTTTTCTAGTACAGGAACTGATTCATATATTTGGGAGCATGGTGCCGCTGCGCCGATTACCAAACCTGAGACTTCATCATAATTAATCTGATTAAGTTCAGATATGCCTTTGACATCCATCACCAGATCAATATCTTGATTACTAGATCGTAACTGCACCAAAAGATCAGTACCTCCAGCCAATAGGAGCACCTGCCCGCTATTTTCAGACATTAGAGTGATTGCTTGATCAATTGTTGACGGTGCTTCGTAATTAAAAGTCTTCATTATTAATGTCTATCCAAGACAATATTCACCTAAAATACAAACTCTTCTATGTACTAATTATAATCCGAAAAATTGGATGGACACTCCGCACAAGAATATTGTGATACCTGTCATTGCATGAGTGTATCGAGACAACTGCGAAAACTTTGCCAGGCTCAATCCATAACAGGACATCAGAACTACGGTCAACATTGTAATAATTGTGACAACAGCAAATATAGCTATCACTGCCACAAGTCTACCAAGGCTTTCCTTAGCAGCAGGATACATCAATAGAGGTATCAATGGTTCGCATGGTCCAAACAGAAAAATAGTAAATAATATCCACGGAGACCTGTATCTTTCAGCACCTTCAACATGCGGATGCAAATGTACATTATGGTGTTTATGGTTGTGGTCATGCTGAATCCTATAATCATGAGAGTGTAAGTGCTTGTGTTGTCTATTCTTTATTGCAATTCTTATGCCCCAAACTGAATATGCTAGGCCAAATGCAATTAGAGCCCATGCGGCAAGATTTCCACGAATAGACTGAAGAGCTGTGATTCTACTTAGGGCCACGCCAAATCCCACACCCGTGATACCTAATAACACTGAACTCAGCACATGACCACTGCCACAAAGAATGGTCACTATAGATGTTTTTCTTATTGACCATTGACCAGATTTGGACATTGCGACAAATGGAAGATAATGATCAGGACCAAGTATCGTATGCAGAAATGCTATGGTACCGGCAGAAAACAGTATTACTGGCAAATCATTGATCATAATGATATGTACACAAGTTTATTTATGAATGCGCGTTTAATTTATTGTAACATATGTGTGTAGGTACATTATGCTGCTACGCACCTATATTTGTTGGTCAATAATATTGACCAAACTTAAATCATTATCATAGACAAATTTTGCTTGATAAAATGGCATATCAATGTCGACTATCTTTTGAAAAAACACTTTATCAGCTTCTGGTATCGGCAATTTCATTGCTTCAGATAATGGACACCAGTTAAGCGATCCTTCACGTTTGTCTTCGACAATAGTGCCCGAAAACTCGGTTGCAACATAGAGAAACATCAACCACTGCCAATCTGGACGAGGAGAAATCTCTGTAATTAAACCACGAAAACATAAACCCTTTACCTCTAAACCAGTTTCCTCATACAATTCACGCTTTGCGCAGTCATAAGGAGACTCGCCAGGCTCCAATTTACCTCCAGGGCCAACCCACAAACCAAGATTAGGTTCTTTGTTTCTTAGCATCAATAGTACACTACCATCCCTGATACAGTAGATCATTGTCGTTAGTACAGGCTTCATGACTAGCTCACATTATCGAAAATAGATTCGAATTTGCTCCAAGCCGCCCCTATTGTTGCTGGAGAGATAATTCCTTGTTCAGTAATTAGACCTAGAATATAACTTGCTGGTGTGAGATCAAAGAACTGATGTACCACTTTTATACGATCCGGGAACTCAAATCCACCTGTAGCATCTAAAATCTCATTTGGGGGTCTGCGCTCAAGATGTATATGATAGCCTTCAATAGTATTAGTCTGTAGTTTCATAATCTCTGTAGCAATATATAATGGTTTTTCTAGTTTCTGCGCCAGCAACGCAAGTTGATAAGTGCCAATCTTGTTTGCCACAGCTCCAGTAATGCTAATACTATCTGCTCCCGTAAGACACCAGTCAGCTTCAGACATGATCATTGCCATACCTGCATCTAGAACAAAGGTTACTTCTATACCCCAAGAAGTCAAATCGTGGATAGCCCATTGCGACTCCTTTGTAGGTTGTGAATCTGTACAAACAACTTCAAAAGACTTGCCTGATTCATGTGCATGAGCAAAGCAAGACATAAGCGATCGACTATAACTGTGAATCATAATTGTTTGGCCATCCTGAATCAAATTTCCACCAA
>DCAJ01000098.1:8279-9526 GCA_002311455.1 Anaerolineales bacterium UBA1136
TGTCCAAAGCAATTGATGACCTCTCTATAAAGAGATCAGCCCTTTTGATAATATGTGACCGGACATCATCTAAGCCAGAATCACCATCTAAATTACGAGTATTATCAACTATAAGCCTTTTTGCATTGTGAATAGTGGCCATAGTAGGCTTTTCAGATAATAGTTCCTTAGATACTGCTTCAAGTTCAATAAAAAGTTTGTCTAATTCCTTTATTGATTTGTCCGAAGCAATTAATTTGAATGCCATTGCCGCACAATACCCAAAGGCACTGCCACCCCTAGGGCGCATAGCTCTAACATCTTCTAATATATCTTCTACTGAATTATAGTCAGGCAGCTCCATACTCTACCTCGCGGCCGATTGATAATCATGCATCTCACTGCTACGTACTATTTTTGAAATAGTGCCAGTCAACAGCAGGGAGTGTATAGGATAAAGTGCGTACCAATATATGAATCCAAACAATCCTTTTGGGGCAAAAAATACTGTTTGAATTAGTCGACTTGTAGTTTCATTGATTTTCTCTGACTCAAACTACAGCCAGCCTTTGCCTGGTAGTTTCATTTCAGCCCGTAACCTCAATAACTTACCTGGCTCTACAGATTCTACCCGCCAGAAATCCAGTGTATCTCCCACACGCAAATCTTCCGGATGCCTGCGACCTCCTTTGAAACCTACTCCACCTACTATACGGTCAATATAACCTCTCAAGCGCCAGAGCCAATTCAGATATGGCCAGCCAGTATTTCCACCCAATCGAGTATATATGTTGTGTGTTTTGGTGGCAGTCGCATATACTACACGTTCCCAACTTTCTATTATCATACCATCTTGATGTTTAAGGATTGATTTTGATCCACTACCGATAGTAGTGGACACTGAATCTGACGATGAAGTTTCAATATTTCCTAACTCTATGTTGTCTATAGCAGCTGAAACTGATTGCAGATAATTTATTGGAGTAATTTCAGGAAATATTTCTTTCGCATTGTTGTTCGTAACCACAACAGTATTACGTAGACCTTCAATCAAAGGCCTAGCTATAGTGGAGGGCACAGGAGTTACGATATGTACCCAGTAAGAAGACAGTGTCGGTGTGAGTACTGGGACTGGACACAATATCCTAGATAATCCTCGCAGCTTTGCATATTGCGTCATCATCTCTCCATAAGTGAGCACATCACTGCCACCAATATCTATGGTTTTACCAGTGCTACCTGCATGCGTGAGAGACGAAGTGAGATAC
>DCAJ01000098.1:9625-9948 GCA_002311455.1 Anaerolineales bacterium UBA1136
GGCTGTGCCCGAGTATAAACCCAGCTAGGACATATCATCACTGGAACGCGCTCTGTTAGATAACGAATCGTTTCGAAAGAAATACTCCCGGCACCCACAATCACAGCAGCACGAAACTCAGTTACTGGAACGCCTGCCTCCCTAAGAGCATCACCGGTTTCCTGTCTAGATCTTAAGTGTTTTGAAAGATTGGCATTCCGATCACCCAAACCACCCAAGTATATGATCCTGGATACTCCCGCCTTCTGTGCCGCTAGCCCAAAGTTACGAGCAGCAATCAAATCTCTCTCCGCAAAATCGATACTACCTTTCATGCTGTGGAT
>DCAJ01000004.1:0-17621 GCA_002311455.1 Anaerolineales bacterium UBA1136
CTCAGTCTGTCTACACAGACAGCTTAGATCAGCTAGGTGGTGTAGATTTGAGAGCTATTGTGATAAGAGACAAATATCAAACCGCTAGAGCTTGGCAGTTGTTTGAGCAGGATGGAACTCGAACTGAGATTATGCGCACAGACATTAATGAATTTCTTGATGAAACTCCCACTTATGATGAGATGCCTGCTGATTATCGTGATGCAAAAGGATTTCATCTCTCATGGGGACGCGATCTAAATGAATTGAGGGGCCTGGTTTCTGATTTGCGTAAATCTAATCCAAAAACCTGTTTGTTGTGGGAACCATCAATTGATCATATGAAATGTGAGGTAACTGAGTATAGAGAATTACTTTATCAGATCAACGTTTTTTCTCCAGATATTGACCAGGCAGCAGCCCTAACAGGTTTAGAAGATGCACCAGACATGGCATCAGAATTTCTAGATTGGGGTGCAAAAATTGTTGCGATACGTATGGGTGAACGAGGTTCATATTTGGCAACTAGTGATGGTGGTGCTTGGCTTATACCCGCTGTAGCCAAAAATATAGTGGATGTAACAGGAGCAGGTAATGCCTACTGCGGAGGTATGTTGGTTGGTGTTGCTAATGGTATTGATATACCAGAAGCAGCACTCCGTGCTTCAGTTAGTGCTAGCTATGCTCTGGAGCAATTTGGTGTTCCAAAATTTAGCAACACTTTAGGAGACGAATCTATGTCAAGATTGATATGGGCTAGGAAGCATATTGTAGAATACTAGGGATGATATATTTATTGAATTATGAACACACGAATTGATTATATGGTGACTACTAGTTATAATGGTGACTTATGATTAGTACTCGTAATCTTACTAAAACATATCCGGAAGTTGAAGCGGTTAAGGATGTTACTTTGAACGTTCATGCGGGAGAGGTGTATGGCTTCTTAGGACCGAATGGAGCTGGGAAAAGTACTACAATTGCTATGTTGTTAGGGTTAGAAAAACCCACATCGGGCGAATTGTCACTCTTCGGTACGTCGCTTGAAAATAACTATTTCAGTATAAAGAATGCAATAGGCGTAGTTGGTGAGAACCCATACTTTTTTGATGAGATGACTGCATGGGAGTATCTTTCATTCCATGCAGATATTTTCAGGATTGAGTCTAAAGAAAATAGAATTAATCAACTCATGGAGCACGTTGGACTTAGACAATATGCGAATATACGTCCAAGTGAGTATTCACGTGGTATGCGTCAGAAGCTTAGCTTTGTAAGAGCACTATTGCACAAACCCGATTTACTAATATTGGACGAACCTGTGTCTGGGCTAGATCCACATGGTATCCGACAGATACGTGAGTTGATTGAGGAGCAGAAAAAGTCCGGCACGACTATTTTTATTTCTTCACATATATTGTCAGAAATTGAACGTACTGCGGATCGCATTGCTATTATGCATAAAGGTAAGTTACTAGTGGAGGACAATCTGGATGGACTCCGCTATTCTGTCGACCAATCTGTGCGAGTGAATGTTGAAGTAACTCATGTACCTGAGTCCCTGCCTACAGTGCTTTCTGATGTACCATACATTGTAGATCATAATATAAATGGGCAACATATTGAAATTCGTCTCGATGGAAGCTCAGATCATCGTGCAGAAGTATCTGCTGCAATCACTGCATCTGGAACTACAATAATCGGCATGGAGACCAGGAAGGCAAGCCTAGAGGAAACTTTCATGACTTTTACTGATGACAATGTTGTTGGTTTGTCGAAAGCAGGTGAAGTAGAGTGAACGATTCCAAAAAGATGTATAAGCAGATGCAGACAGCTATAATTATGCATAAGCGTGATTTACGTATTGCCTTGTTCGGACCTGTTCTTCATATATTTACTACGGTGTCCATATTAGTAGGTATAGTGATTATTAGAAATTACCTTAGCTACATAGAGTCTAATGGTCTGTACCCGATGCCTGATTTGTTTTCTTTTCCTTTTAGATGGGTCATCATCGTTACTGGTGTATACATTGCATTTTCTGCAGTAGTGGCTATTGCTCGTGAGAGAGAGAGCGGAGCAATGGAGTTACTATTCTACGGACCTGTCGACAATGTGTCATACGTTATTGGTAAATACTCAGCGCAGTTTACCCTATATTGTTTGCTCATTGTTCTGTACTTAATATGCTTTTTAATACTTTCTAATATAACTGGAGTGCAAATTCCGGCAAGTTTCTTTATGATGATGCTTCTGTCCGTGTTCACAGGCGCTTATTTGATATCTGTGGGAGTATTTGTGTCAATGGTGTCAACTAGTGTAAGGTCTGCTACGCTTGTGTTCTTAGCATTGATTGCGAGCACACTACTCATTCAGGGTTCGCAAGCTTGGCTATCCAATATAGCTCCGGTGTCTGATTACTATAACCCAGTACTATTGTTGCAGCAATTGCTTGGCTGGGTGCAGATTGGGTTAAGTTGGCTATCTCCATTTTCATATCTAAATTATGGTGTGGATGAAATGTTACGTGGCAATATGAACGCATTTTTGAGAGTGATTGGATTATCGATTGTATTTTGTCTGGTGTTCATTGTGAGCAGCGTCATTGGTCTGAAATTTCGTGGGGTACGTCAATGAAAAAGATCGTTGCTGCTATATTGTTGTCATGGCTTGGCTTGATTAGTACGGGCGCAAACTTTGGTATGGTTGCTGCTGAAACTGATACAGAAAGGCGAGAAGAGTTTGTTTACGGAGTTAATGCCTATAATGGCACACTGTATCACGGCGTATTTCATCCTCCTAGTGTTGACACAATATATTTGCTTGCAGATAAAGTTAACATTATCTCCCCGCGCAAAACCATAATCTATTATTGGGCGGTCACAAATGAATATAAAGCCGATTTCGACAGTATGAACGAAGATATACCAGGATCTCTGGAAATCAGGTTGAACGGCCAACTTGTACTTACGGTGGAGCCTACAGATTATGTCATTCAGTATCCGGAAGGTATTACACGAGGAGAGGCAGAAGTATACTTAGGTGGGGCTGCACAGAGAAAATATAATGAGTGGGAAGAAGCCTTGAAAATATACCGAATGGCTGTCTCGGAATATTATGCGGATTCGCGTGATTGGCAAACGGAGCTAAGTGAGCGGGTTCAGTCCGGAGAAATCACCTCGGAAGATGATGTGCTTGTGTCCCAGCCTGTAAGACCTGCTGAATTTCTATACTCTAGCACCAAAGTTTTTAGGGGTGTGCCACTGATTTTGCCTCCTGGCACCTACGATATTCAACTGCGTAACGATGACGGAAAAATAGTAGCCGATAGTGTAAAGAAACTGGTTGTATTTCGTTCAGATAGAGTTGGCGTAGGATATACGGTTATACCTGAAGACAAATGGACCACTCCAGAGCAGACTTATAGTCCAGGAGAGATACTTTACGTCAGAACCAATAGCGTACTTTATTTGGAACCTTTTTTTGAAAGCGAATATAACGACCAATATTTTGCCCACTTGGAAGCACCACAGGCTCCGCTCTTTGTGAATTCTGGTTGGACATGGATAAAAGAGGAAAATTTCAAACCCTCAGGGACATCTTGGCAGAGATCAGGAGATGCTCCCGATGAAACGTTTATTGGTGAGCGTCGTCCTGGGCGTTATATAAACGACGAAGGCATAGGATATGATATGCAAGTAGTAGAAAGGAATATGCTGCAGGAGTCTATTACGTTTGAAGATTTTATGGTGCGCCAGACGCCAGGTAAGGCCTTAGGTTACGAGATTCTTGAAGCGATGGAAGGTCTGTCCCAGGGTATGCGTGAGCGTTCGCCTGATTTCTCGGCGTTTCGAGTAATGGTGCGCAGATCACTTCAGGATCTCGGGATAAACCTACAGGGAGATGATGGTGCCATTCTTAGTGGTAGTAGTAGAACAGTAGATGTGGTTAGAGAGAGTGGTTCTACTGACCTATTTCTTGCACTATTATTTCCAATTGGACTAGGGATAGTCATGGTTGGGTATAGGCGGTACACCTTAAAAAGACATCGAGAGAAACTCTCGATGGCACAAAGAGAAAACAGTTAATCAGTGTGATTTTGACTGTTTAGACCTCCTGTCAGATATAAGTATTGTGTCTGGTGTAGACCAGCCATAATGAAATATCCAATAGATCTACCCATATAATTTAATAGCATTTACGAGGGGACATTTTAGCCAATGAAAATGTTATGCATAGGTGATTTGGTTGCTGATTTGGTGGTGCCCATTCGTGAACTACCATTGCGTCCTGAAGAGCATCAGCTAGCCAATGAATGTTTGTTCGTTGCGGGTGGCACTAGTAATACTCTTATAGTTACTGCTCGTTTAGGTTTGGAAGCTCAGGCGGTTGGGGCGGTTGGTGATGATTGGTTGGGAAAATTGGTATTACAACAACTTACTGAAGATAATGTATCGATTAAGTATGTGCAGGTTGTGCCTAGTGCAATTACTACAATGTCGATAGAATTGGTGGACACTAACGCACAACATGTTTTCGTTGGTGCTTTAGGTAAAGGTTCAGTTGTTGACTTATCTGCTGATTTAGATACTATGTTGTCTGGAGTAGAAGCTGTATTTTGTACTAGTTATGCTTTGGGCGGCCACTCGCTCTTTAGTTCTTCTAGTAGTCTAGAAATATTTAAACATGCTGACAAATGTGGAATTTCCACCTTTTTTGATCTAGGGCCCGCTGCTTATTCAATTGATCGGAACATTGTTGAGCAAGCAATCAAGGCTAGTACTGTGGTGCTAGCTACTAGGGAGGAAATAATTACTTGGACAGGAAGTAATGACAAAATACAGGCTACTAAAGAAATTCTTAGTTTGGGAGCTGAGATTGTAGTTATTAAATGCGGTGGTGAAGGTTGTGTAATAATGTCGTCTCAAGATGAAATCGGGTTAGATGGTTTTGAGGTTGTGGTACGTGATTCTGCAGGCGCTGGGGATGCGTTTGCCGGCGCATTTATATTTGGGTATCTAAGCAAATATAGTCTTGCTGAATCTGGGACCATAGCAAATGCTACTGGGGCAATTACAGTGACGCGTGTAGGTACTGGTCCTTATGTACCACAGCGTGCAGAGATATTTGACATGCTAAAGTTACATAGTATAACCGTTGGTGAATAGACTATTGTAATCATGTCAATACGATTATAAGGAGAAACAATATGGATATTGCAGCCAGTGTTCCCAAATCTGAGTTACATTTGCATCTTGACGGATCCTTGGACCCGGAATTTATCGCTGCTCGTGCCGCAGACAGGGGTATAGAGTTGCCTGTAGAAGCTGTAAACCTCAGAGAATACTTGCACGACATGAAGAGCAAGCGGGCACACATTGGTAGTAGTGTGTCTTCGTCTTCAAATTGGTCAAACTTTGATTTTTGTAATCAATTCTTACAGACAAAAGATGAACTTAGTGAGGCTACATTTTCTCTATGCAAGGTATTAATTGATGATAATGTGGTTCTAGCTGAGATTCGATTTTGTCCTGCGCTTCATACTTTTGAGAACTTGGAAGCAAATGATGCAGTTGATGCTGTGGTGTCAGGATTTCGTGAAGCGGAGCAAACTCTAAATATGCGTGGCGGTGTGATCGTTTGTGCATTGCGATCATATCCTGTGGAGCATACAATCGAAATGGCGGAATTGGCTGCAGCATGGCTCGGTAAAGGAGTCGTAGGGTTTGACATAGCTGGTGATGAAGGTGCTTTTCCATTGGATATTCATGAATCTGGTATAAAAGAGGCGTTGCGTAGGAATGTACCAATGACCTTACATGCAGGTGAATGGCCTGTAGATACAGTCAATAATATTGCACTTGCTGTGGATTCAGGTGTTGACCGTATAGGTCATGGAGCTACTTTGTGTCAGGATGTTAAACTTATGGAACTGGTTGCTGCTAAGGGTATTACTGTCGAATGTTGTTTGACAAGTAATGTAGGATGGAAGTTTCCATCTTATGCATCTCATCCTATTAGAAACATGTTCGAAGCGGGAGTCAAGGTTTGCATTAACTCGGATAATTTGTTGTTGTCGGGCACTTTTGATCGTGAGGCATACTCAAGTGGAGAAGTACGGCGATTAGTTGAGGATGTCGGTTTCACCTGGGAGCAAGCAAGACAAGTTTTACTTAATGGTGTTAAGGCTTCTTTTAGTCCCGGAATAGATGAAGATTGGATTTTCCAATATGAACAAAGATTGGATAAAGCTTTGTCGTAGTGACGCAAATAAGTAGGTGTACCTAAGGTCATGGATCATTTCAAAAATATCTATAACAATATGGCGGTTGAATATCATCGTATGATCGAATATGAAGATGTTGATGGCAATCTACATAATACCATCGTTCAACTTCTGCCTTCAGATGTGACTAGTGTACTGGATATAGGCAGTGGAACCGGAAGAATTCCATTGTTGTTATCTGACACCAAATTGAACGTTATTGGCCTGGATTTATATTGGGTAATGCTACAAGAAAATTCTCGCCAGCGCAGTTTGTCTACTGGTTCGTGGTTGCTAGCACAAGGCGACGCAGGAGTGCTTCCAATGCTATCAGATGGTTTTGATGTTGTAACTGCAGGCTGGGTTTTGGGGCATACATGTAGCTGGCACTTGGATTGGCAAACGAAGCTGGATGTAGTATTGAATGAAATGCATCGGGTGGTTCGTAATCAAGGAGTTATAATCATTATGGAGACTCTTACTACTGGCAGTGATATACCAACTCCCCCAACAGCAGAATTGGCAGACTATTATGAGTGGCTTGAAAACTCAAGGGGCTTTTCTAGGAAGGAAATCAGAACAGATTATAGGTTTCCAAACGTGAAGGAAGCGATAAACAATACTGAGTTTTTTTTCGGAGAACAACTTAGCAGTATGATTGTTGAAAATAATTGGAGTCGTCTTCCTGAGTGCACAGGTGTTTGGAGTAAAATTGTATGAGAATATCCATTGTAGTTTGGCAAATCTATACAAGGATTGGGTGATGATATGAGTGTTGTTATATACGGTAGCATCAATACTGACTTGATTACTTACACTCCAAATCTTCCACGGCGGGGAGAGACTTTGCTTGGGACTTCCTATCTTATGGCTCTAGGTGGAAAAGGTGCAAATCAGGCCGTAGCTGCTGCGAAATTAGGTGCAGATGTAAATATGGTGGGACATGTAGGTGATGATACATTTGGTCGTCAGGTGCTAGAGCAACTGACTGATTATGGTGTGGATGTAGCTAATGTTGAAATGGTTTCTGATCAAGGTAGTGGATTGGCTGTGATTAGTGTGGACGATAATGGGGAAAACACAATTATTGTTTTATCAGGAGCTAATATGCAGTTTGATCAGCAAGATGTTAACCGTACTGAGAGTCTATTTGACGATGCTAAAGTTTTGTTGTTACAACTGGAAGTTCCAGTTGAAGCAGATTTAGCCGTTGCTCGTGCAGCGCATGCTAAGGGTATTACAGTGGTATTGGATCCAGCCCCAGCAGCAGAATTGCCAGATGAGTTGTATGGTGCGGTTGATATATTGACCCCGAATGAGGTGGAGACCGAAATGATGGTTGGTATACGACCTTCCTCTCAGCAGGAAGCTGCTGAAGCGGCTAAGATATTGCAAAGTCGTGGGATCCATACAGTGATTGTCACACTTGGTTCTGAAGGAGTATTTTGCGCATCAGGATCTAGGACTACATATATACCAGCGTTCGATGTAGATGCTATTGACACTGTAGGTTCAGGCGATGCTTTCAATGGTGGGCTGGCAGTAGCAATTTCAGAGGGTATGGAGATTGATGAGGCTCTGGAGTGGGGTGCCGCAGCTGGTGCGCTTAGTACGACCCGGTCTGGAGCAGCTGGTGCTATGCCTGATAGAACTGAAGTGATTAGTCTGATATCTAATAGTAGGTAGTCCGTATCACTGGCTGAAATAATTGAGTGTGTTTTGCGCACACTGGGTCTAGTGCACAAGATTTGCAATCAGGCTCGTTCATTTCTGGACACCCGCTCCGCATTCTAAACAGGAATTGGTCCACAGAAACCATGTTAAGATTTGGCGATGTATCTACTAAGATGTTGATTGCGTTATACACATTTTGTCGAATGCTGTATTCTTCTTCGTTACTTACCAATTCACGGTTTGCAATTTTTTTCTGAAGGTCAGTATCAGCAATTCTCACCATTCCAGTCCGTAATGCGGTACGCATAAGATGGTAATCAATACACGGAATTTCTTCTTCAGAATCTCCAAGCTGCAAAAATTTTTCGGGTCGATGCAACAATATGTAAGATAATAGAGCTGATTTTTTTTGCAGCGGGTCATTTTTGTATCCACCGATATTCCATAGAGTTCTTAGCAAATCTGCCATTGGCGTATTGGAAACCTTGGTTTTTTGTATGATTTTAATTGGTGTCATATCCAAAGCTAACATATCTTGTCCATAAGCTCGAGCTTCGGACAAGTGTAGCTCGAGTGCTGGCATGGGGCATTTTCCTTCATCGTCAGCTAGAATCATCTCCAATTCCTCTTTGGAAAGATTTGCTTGTCTGTTTATGCTGAAGAAGTCAGGATCACTATCTAGTATTCGTGAATATGCAAATTGTATGTAGTCAGAACCCTTACGGTTTTTGCCGCCTATTTTCGCTATCATCGGCGAAATATATCTTTCATTATTTTTTTTCCAGAAGCCAAATTGTTGCAAAGTCAGCGCAAAGAAAAAATCTAATGTATTGGGATGACCTATCTCAGGCTGTCCTTTTCCTGTAAATGTATAAGGTAGTTCGCCAATATTCTCTGCTTCCATGATCTTAGCAATTTGTTTAATCATGCCTTGATCAACGGATATTCGTTCAGTAGAATCAGTCTGACTCTGGTTGATATTTTGCATTAGACCTTGAGTACCTAAATGACTAATAGTTATTTCAGCAATCTTTGACGCCTTTTTAGCAGCTAGTATTGGATGTTGTGATTTGCATAAATAAGATAATACTGCTCCACAAAATGAATCTCCAGCTCCGGTGGGGTCGCGAGACTCGATTGGCTGGATGGGTATTCTCTGCAGATCATTACCTTGAATTATGCTTATCCCATCCTTGCCATGCGTAACGAAAAGTATGGTACCTGGCGGTGAGCAAATATCTTGTGTAGCATTGAAATTGCTTGCGGCCTCATGTTCATTCATGAAACATAAATCTGCTTGTTCAATTAGTGCGGATATCTTTTCTTTTTGATTGTCTTGTAGGCTGTGTCCTCCACTGACTGAAATATACTGTGCTTTATTATCGCGGCATTTATGGACCATTCTTAGCTGTACGTCAATGTTACCCATTTGTACTATGTGCACATAAGTATAATCTGAGAGATTCGAAGGTATGTCAGATTCAGTCATTAGTGACTCAGCTCTGGGCTCTACAGTAGTATATGTAGCCTTCCCAGTACTATCGTATTCAATTGTGAAATGTGGTAGTTCATTCTGATTAACTGTTGGACCCAACCAATTGATTAATTTGTTAATAGGCCTCATTAATGTTGGCATTGGACTTGGTAATGGTGCTAACATGTCCACTTGAACACCTGCGGCTCGGGCTCCCAGTGCAGTATAAAGCCCTGCACCGCCTGTGGTTTTAATAACATTACCATTGATGTGTAGAATATCTTGTGATGCTCCACCAATTACCAGTATTTTGTTCATATCATGTGGTCGGATTTTACTTTATGCTTTGAATAATCATAGTTCACTGAACTGTTTTGAGTTTTTATGATGCAAATGAAAAGTAAGGCGCCCTCGGCAGGACTCGAACCTGCGACCCCCTAGTCCGCAACCAGGTGCTCTATCCGCTGAGCTACGAGGGCTTAAGCGCTAACTTTTGTATGTAGCAATCCCACAGTCGTTACAGGCGGGGAGGGAGGGATTCGAACCCTCGGTCGAGTTTTACCCCGACAACCACTTAGCAGGCGGCCCCGATCGTCCACTCCGGCACCTCCCCGATTTGTTACTGTGGCGGAGGGAGAGGGATTCGAACCCCCGGTGAGGTTTCCCCCACAGTTGTTTTCAAGACAACCGCCTTAGTCCACTCGGCCATCCCTCCAGAATCGATGGGGTGGATAGCATCATTAGGGCTGAGCATTCTACCATGTAGGATATGTCTCAGTCAACTATTAAATGCTTGTCTATGCCACGGTCGCTACTACAATCGCTGCAGCATGGTCATGAGAATGGGTCAAACTGACTGACCATTCATCAAGACCGAGTTCTTCTGCCAATATTAGTGCATGGCCGCTCAAGTTTAACAGAGGTAGTTGTTGTTGATTTCGTACGATTTCAATGTCTTTCCAGGATACTATTCCAATTCCACACCCTAATGCTTTCGAGACAGCTTCTTTGGCTGCCATTCGAACAGCTAATGACGGTGTTCTGCCATTGGAATCAATTAGTTCTTGTTCTGTGTATACACGTTCTAGAAAACGGCGCCCGTGAGTAATAATTAGATGATCAACACGCTCAACTTCTATTAGGTCAATTCCAGTACGTAACATGCTATTATGGTCCTGCTGATGTCACAACATATGTAGCAGGGTCTAACAATCTAGCTGCAGCCTTCCGAACATCTTGCCGAGAAACGCCCTTGATTTGTTTTGGTAAATGTTGTAGATAGTTCATGCCTAAACCGTACAGCTCCATTGATGCCAATGTGCCTGCTATCCCTTCGTTTGTTTCTAGTTGAATGGGAATGCTGCCCAAAATATATGATTTGTTGTCGTCAAGCTCCTTATGGCTTACAAGCTTTATGATTAGAGTATCTATTTCCTCCAGCATAACTTTTATAGCTGTATCTACATTAGTTGGATCAACTCCGGCTATTAATCGCCATGTTCCAGGACCAAAGTTAGCATCAGCTCTACTAAAAGAATAGTACGCTAAGCCATGTTTCTTACGCACCGTTTTCCCTAGTCGGCCGTACATTCCAAACACTCCTAGTATGCTATTAGCAATACGTATTGATTGATAATCGGAATCACTGCGCCTAGGACCTACATATCCCAAGACAATGTCAGTTTGTGTTTTTCCCGGAATATGTATATGTTGATTCTCAGCACAATTTATCGTTCGTGCTGTTGGCGCTGGGGCAATGTCTGGCTGTTTATTGTTGGTCCAGTCTCCGAAGTGAGACTCCACTAATGATATTGCTTTATTTGCAGCAACATTTCCTACAATTGTGATGATCATACCGGTTGGTCCATAGTGTTGTTTATGGAAATCTTGTAGATCTGCTCTCGCTATACTCGTTATGCTTTCCTGGTATCCGCTGTTTGAGTAACCATAAGGATGGTCAGTTCCGAACAGAGTTTCATAAAAAGCTAATGATGCCATAACCCTTGTATTGTGGGCGCGCATAGCTAGTCCAGTCAGTATTTCTGCACGCATTCGCTCTAAGTGGTCATGTGGAAAGATAGGATTTCTCACAGCATCGGCGGCAGTTTCCAGTAGCAGATTGAGATCCTCTGGTAGTGCCTTGCCACCAAAGCCTACTGTGTGGACTGCGGAACTAACCCCAAGGCTTGTGCCTACAGCTTCAATCTTTTCATATATTTCTTCGAAGCTGGCATTTTTTGTACCTCTCATTAACATGCTGGCAGTATAATTTGCTAGGCCTGCTTTCGACCGTTTCTCATATATGGATCCAGCATGTATAAAAGCATCTACGACTACCGAAGGGCTTTGTGGATTCTCCCTAGCTATAACTATAATCCCATTAGGTAAAGTTTGACGAATTATGTCTTCAGATCCTGGTAATGCTCTCATATTCATTGCACTTAATTGGCTCTACCAGCGTTTGGGATATAATGTCCTGTGGTTCGATTGTTTGGTTTTAGGACATTTTGTGCGACACGATGTACGTCTGAGGCAGTGACGGCTTCCAACTTGTCTAGATAATTGGTAAACCATGTGTAATCATCCAGTATCTCAGCAAATCCGTACCAGAAACCGAGATTAGTCACGCTCTCGGCGCTATAGGCAAACATTGCCCTAGCTTGTTTTTTTGCTTTTAATAACTCTTCTTCAGTTGGCGGATTATTTGTTGCACGTTCAATTTCCTCATTTAGCGCAGTCTCTACCTGTTCTATAGAGCGGTCAGTACGTACTGCACATGTGATGCTGTATAGAAATGGATCTACTGTTGCTGCTAGACTGCCGCTAAAATCAGCAGCCAATCCTTTCAACACCAGGGCGCGGTATAACCGACTGGTTTTGTTACTAATTCCAGAACCAAATAGATTAAAGGAACTAGCTCCGGATAGAATACTATCAAGTACAATCATGGGAAAGAAGTCTGGTTCAGTGGCTGCAGGTGCATGAAAAGCAGTCTGTAAGTAAGCAGTTTCTCCCTCTCCCTCTACAAACACTCTTCTTTCACCTCTTTGTGGCGGTTCATCTCTTAAGAATACACTAGGTTTATCGCCTTTGGGTATTCCACTGAAATGGGCTCGTATTTTCTTAAGCATCTGAGATGTTTTGAAATCTCCTACTGCAACTATAATACCGTTTCTAGGGGTGTAAAAGGTACGATAGTGTTTGTATAGGTCTGAACGAGTCATAGACTCTATATCAATCTTATCTCCAAGGACTTCATGATGATATGGATGTACCCGGAATGCGGCAGCTTGTATCTCTTCAGATAGGAGAAAAACAGGTTGATTCTCATGACCTTGTCGCTCAGAGATTATTACCGTCCTCTCTGATTGGACATCCTTTTTGTTATAAAGACTGTTTGTCATACGGTCAGCTTCCAGCTTAATGGCTAAATCTATTTTGTCAGCTGGCATAGTCTCGTAATATGTGGTCCAATCTATCCAGGTCATCGCATTCCATACTCCGCCCGTGCGAGAAATTTCACGATCTGCACTGTCAGCTGGATATTGCTTAGTACCTTTGAATTGCATATGCTCTACCCAGTGTGAGCTACCTGTAATACCAGTATGTTCATGTCTTGAGCCGACACGGTACCAGATCCAGAAGGTAGTTACCGGTGTAGTATGCACCTCTTGTAGAATCACTGTTAATCCGTTTCGGAGCCTGGATTTAGCTGCAGACATGAGTATTACACTTATGATTTTGAGCTAGTGTCGTAGCTGCGGCCTATGCCACGATGGATAAAACCATGTTCTTGTAGTTCTTCAGGGGAATATATATTTCGTCCATCAATAATTATATTGCCTCGCATGGATATGAGTATTTGGTCCAGATTGAGTTGCTTAAATTCATTCCATTCAGTCACTACTACAAGTGCGTCACAGCCATTTGCCAGTTCATATGGATTTTCCGCATAATATATGTCTGGCATTATGCGACGGGCAGTAGGGATGGCAACGGGATCGTATGCTCTTACAGTTGTGCCACACTCAATTAAACTAGATGCTATTTCTATTGAGGGTGCTTCACGCATGTCATCAGTGTTAGGCTTGAAGGCAAGCCCAAGCAATCCGATAATTTTACCATTTAGGTCCTGCCCTAAATTTTCCTTTAATATATCTAATACCTTTAGACGAGCCTCGGTGTTTATGTCCATAACACTATGCAACAGTTGTGAATGCCTTCCTTGTTCTGAAGCCATGTGTGCTAAGGCTTTGACATCCTTAGGAAAACAGCTGCCACCATAACCAATGCCGGCATCAAGGAATGCTGGACCGATACGGGGATCGCTTCCCATACCTACAGCAACCTCCTTAATATCGGCCCCAAGTGCTTCGCATATATTAGCAATTTCATTTATGAAGGATATTTTTGTGGCCAAAAATGCGTTAGAAGCATATTTTATCATTTCAGCAGTGCGTAAATCTGTGACTATGATTGGAGATCTCAATGGCAAGTGTAGCTGAGCAACTTGATCGGCAGCTATTGTGTCTAGGGAACCAAGTACAGTTCGGTGTGGATTCATAAAATCCTGTAATGCACTACCTTCTCGTAGGAATTCTGGGCAAGAAACCACTGAAAAAGGAATTGTTTCAGTTTGACTCTCTCTAATAATGTCTGCTACCCAGTCTCCAGTTCCGACAGGTACTGTTGATTTGTTGACAATTATCAGAGGGGCTTTCATATTGCCGCCTATTTCAGTTGCAGCCTTACGCACATACTGTAAATCGGCTTCTCCATCTACTCCTTCAGGGGTGCCTACTGCTATGAAGGCAAACTCAGTGTCTTGTAGAGTAGTACTGTAATCAGTCGAAAATTCTAATCGATCGGAATCTACGTTGCGTTGTATCATTTCTGCAAGACCCGGCTCGTAAATTGGCAGTATTCCGCGTCTAAGATTATTTATGCGCTCCTCATCTATATCTAGGCACTGGACCTTATTACCCAAGTCCGCGAAGCAGGCACCAGTTACTAAACCTACGTACCCTGCTCCAATGACCGCAATACTTTTCATAGTAAATTCATCCGTTATATATATATATGGGCAGTATATCACTCTAGCGGCAAGACCAGTGTGCAATCATACCATAGGCATGATTCAACATCTGTGCTTTCATGCGTTATAATCGTTGAATAGATCTGAGCCATTTTAATTCGGACATATTACTTTAACGGTAGGAGTTACGAAAAGTGTTTGATTTTGTTTTTCTTGGCACCTCTGCATCAGCACCTTCAGTAAATAGAGGGCTTTCTGCGCACATGGTGTTACATCGAGAATATCGTTTCCTGATAGATTGTGGCGAAGGCACACAAAGGCAGATTCTAAGAAGTGGATTTGGTTTTAAGCGGCTTGCAAGAATATTGATCACTCATGGTCACCTAGATCACATTCTTGGTCTAGCCGGTTTGCTTTCAACACTAACTCGTTGGGAAGCTATTGAACATGTCGAAATATGGGCAGGACGTTCTGCATTGGATCGTATACGCAATTTGATATTTGGGGTTGTATTTCGTGGTGAAAGGTCGCAATTCCAAATTGAACTAAGAGAACTAGAACCTGGCCCAATTCTTGTGGAAGAATCTTTTGAATTGGAGGCTTTCCCAGTTAATCATCGTGGCGGACAGTGCTTCGGCTTTATTTTTCAGGAGCCTGCACGTCGTCCGTTTCTAGATGAAAAGGCTTCTGAATTAGGTGTTCCACATGGTCCTGAAAGGCGTGAACTTGTCCGGGGTTTCTCTATTAAGTTGCCTGGTGGTCAGATAATTAATCCAGATGACGTATTGGGATCAACTATTCCTGGCACCAAATTAGTGCACGTTGGTGATGCAGGGACAACAGACGATTTACTGGAGTATTGTAATAATGCTGATGCTTTAGTCATAGAAGCTACTTATCTGGATAGTGATAATATTCTGGCAGAGCGATTTGGGCATTTAACTGCACGGCAAGCTGCAGAACTGGCTAGAGACGCTAATGTCAGTAGTTTGTACCTTACACACATCTCTCGCAGATACAGAACCCGTGATGTTCTGGCGGAAGCTGCCGAAGTATTCCCCACCGTCGTAGTAGCCGAAGATTTAGAGCGGTTTCAAATTAAGCGACCCAATTAAGTTTAGATTTTATCTTAATAGCTAAGAATATATTGTATTTTGCTGCAGAAATAGCATTATATCAGTAGGACATCATCTGTTAGGATAGTATCCCGAAATATAATCTAGACTTATTGATAAAACAAAGTGCATATAGAGTTATTTTTTTACATATTGTGGGTCTAACAAGTAGCTTGGTCTGCAGCACAACACTAGCTGCCGCGCGGCCTGTATTTCGTCCATCCGTGCCGACGGGGTGATGTGCGGCGCTGTAAGAAGCAATTCAGGTTCGTCGCGCGCTTCATTGGCTATTTGCAGTAATGCATCTGCGAACTTGTCCAGCGTTTCTCTGCTCTCAGTTTCAGTAGGCTCAATCATTAAAGCTTCATGCACGATTAAAGGGAAATAGTTTGTAGGTGGATGAAAACCAAAATCCATTAGGCGCTTGCTAATATCGAGAGCATGGATATCTGGAGCATCGTGCCAACGACCTTCTACAACAAATTCGTGTAAACAGGCTCGTTTGTATGGCACATGATAAACATCTTGAACTTTTGATAGTAAATAATTTGCATTAAGTACAGCATGTTCTGAATTGGATCGTAGTCCCGCAGCTCCATGAACGCGTATATATGTGTATGCACGCACCAATACACCGAACTGACCATTGAAAGCTTTCATGCGACCAATTGTATGTTTAGGAGTAGCAAATCCATAGAGTGGTGGATCTTGATCGTTTCCTTTTTCAACGATTGTCACTATTGGTGTCGGTAGAAAATCTACCAATCTCTCGGAAACACCTACTGGTCCAGATCCAGGACCACCTCCTCCATGCGGTGTTGAGAATGTCTTGTGCAAGTTGTAGTGCATAACATCAAATCCAAGGTCGCCTGGCCGAACAATTCCAGTCAGAGCATTCATGTTTGCTCCATCTCCGTAAATCAGCCCACCACAGTCTCGCACTATTTGTACTACTTCCTCAATGTGCTCCTCAAACAATCCTAGTGTGTTTGGATTGGTAATCATAAGTCCTACAATATCTTCACCGCAATAAGATCTCAAAGCGTCTACATCGACGTTTCCCCTATCATCCGATGGTAGCTCTATTACTTCTAAACCACTCATTGTTGTACTAGCGGGATTAGTGCCATGCGCGGAGTCTGGGATCAGAATCTTGAGCCGAGATTTGTCTCCACGAGCTAGATGATAATTGCGCATCATCATGATTCCTGTAAGCTCTCCATGTGCACCTGCAGCGGGTTGTAATGTTACTGCTGCGAAACCTCCAATTTCCTTAAGCCACTCTTGTAGTTCGTACATTAGTGCTAAGTTTCCTTGTACAGTATTTACATCTTGCAGGGGGTGGCTATGTAGAAATCCTATTAAACGGGCTGCGTCCTCATTGACACGAGGATTGTATTTCATAGTGCATGATCCTAGAGGATAAAATCCGGAGTCTATTGAATGATTTAATTGAGATAGACTCTGAAAATGGCGTATTACGTCGAGCTGTGTTAATTCAGGTAGGTCTAGATCATCGCGAAGAATGTTTTCAGGTAATTCTTGAATCGGGACATCTGGTTTTGGAAGAGTGACTCCACTGCGACCTGGACTACTCAAATCGTAAACTGTTGGTTCGGGAATATTGTCAAGAGTTGTCATGATATGTCTCCTAGAGCGTCAGTCAGACACTCTATGTCATCAGCCGAAATCATCTCAGTAAATGCTAATAGCATGTGGTCCTTCAAATGCGGGTAATCTTGCCCCAAGTCATAGCCACCAATTAGCCCATAATCGTCAAACAAAGTTTTATTGATTTCCACTATAGGTTTTTTGCAATGTACTGCGAACTCATGAAAAAATGGTTGCTTTTTACATACTGAAAAATCAGGTATCTCATCTATCTTTTTGGCAGCATAGTGTGCTTTATGATAACAAAGCTCTGACACCTGACGAAGTCCTTGTTTACCTAACACAGATAGGTAAACTGCAGCAGCTGTCACCATTAGGCCCTGATTAGTACAAATATTGGAAGATGCTTTATCACGACGTATATGTTGTTCGCGCGGAGTTAGAGTAAGCACATAACCTCTTTTA
>DCAJ01000004.1:17829-27378 GCA_002311455.1 Anaerolineales bacterium UBA1136
CTTTCACCGCGTTCTCGACTCCTTGCAAATCTTCCAGTTCTCCTAAGAAATTAGGATTTTGGATAATATAAATTGCAGTCTGGTCATCCAATTGAGTTATGAGGTCGTCCATATCTGCTTCTAGACTGTCTCCGCTTACAATAGTCAATCCCATACCTTGAGTATATGTGTTTACTACTTGTCGATAGTGGGGATGAACTGTAGGAGATATGATTACCTTTGTTCGTTTGCCGCGGAAGTGATTGAGTGCCATAATGATAGCTTCAGCCGTAGATGTTGCACCATCATAGTGACTTGAGTTGGCTACTTCCATGCCTGTCAGAGCGCAGATCATGCTCTGAAATTCAAACATTGTTTGTAAGGTGCCTTGTGATATTTCTGCTTGGTATGGAGTGTATGCAGTTAGATACTCTCCGCGCAATAGCATATGATTAACTAGTGATGGTATATAATGATGATATGCACCTGCTCCTAGGAAACATGGGTAGTGAGTTGCTTCTGCATTAGATTCAGACAGTTCTTGTAACTCTTTAAGAACTTCCAACTCTGAAAGTGGACCTGGCATGTTGAGCTCAGGGAATCGATATTCATTCGGGATGATGTCAAAAAGATCGTCCAGATTTTGGACTCCACATGCTTCAAGCATTTTCTTTCTATCTAATTCTGTGTGTGGTATATAACTCATTATTTAATTACCTGATATGTAATAGGCAAGCATATTTCTAAGAATAAGCTCTTGTTTCAAGAGCTTCGAGAGTTACAGTAATCTATGTACGTAGATGCGTTCATCAAATCTTCAATTTGGCTGATATCCTGTACATCAATCTTGACGAACCAAGCACCGTCATATGGATCTGTATTTATGAGCTCAGGCTCATCTTCGAGACCATTGTTAACCTCAGTAACTTTTCCGCTGGCTGGCAAGTTTACGTCTGCAGCAGCCTTCACAGATTCCACAGTAGCAAAAATATCATTCTTGTCGAAAGAATCACCAGATGTAGGTAGTTCTACATATACTATGTCTGAGAGTTGGTCTTGAGCATAGTCAGTTATTCCTACCAAAGCCGACCGGCCATCTAACATTATCCATTCATCGGTTTGAGTGTACATTCTGCCTTCTGGGGTTTTCCACGGCATAATATTCCTCCGAGTGAAACTTAGTTAGCTAAAACAAAAAAGGAGACGCGTCTATCTACAGTAGCGTCTCCCCTGTCGCTTACCTGAGAGATTCACCCGATTATAGTAGGGTTTGCCCCGTCGGTGTCGTTAGACTTTCCAGAGGTTATACAGCTGTCGAGTCCTTTTACCTGAGAGTTTCATCCATTTTCGTGGATTTGCCCCTTCGGTGCCTCACTGGCTTTCTCTATTGTGAAAGTCTCTCCTCGACAACTGGTGAATTGTAAACCCTAATTTTATTGTTAGGTCAGACAATTGTCAAGGCTTAGTTATTATTGTTGAAGGCTAATTATTCTGCCGAGCAATTTTTCAAATGATAAGGATGAGGTTGACCAGTCACAGTGTTCCTCTACAAACCTGCGTGACTTAGTGCCTTCACTTGTTCTGTAAGTCTGTTCCATCATGTTTTGTAGAGTTTGAACTAACTGTTCAGAGTGGGTATATATAATACCGTTTCCAGATGGCACTTCTGCCATGAGACCAGGAAGCTTGCTGGCAAGCACCGGACGACCACAAGCAAGGTATTCGTATACTTTTATAGGCACTATATCACGCGTTGTAGGATTTAATGCAGAGAACAAAAGGCAAATGTCTGCTGCTGAAATTAGTTCCGGCATTTTTTTGTATGGTTGATGTCCAGTGAATATTACGCGCTTGTGCAGGCTTAGATTCTGACTTAGAGTTAATAACTCATTTTCCATTTCACCTGTGCCGACCACCATTAATTTCAATGATTCTGGCAGCGTTGGTAAAATTCGCATAATTGTATCGATGCCTGAGAATTCATATAGCCATCCAACAAATATCAATAGAACGTCATTCGAACCTATTCCCCATTTGGTACGTATTCTATTAATTTCTTTGTCATCTTTACACTTGAAGACATCTAAGTCAACGCCGGTACGTATCGTATGCGAAGAGTCCGGATTTGCGCCGTGCTTCAATCCATATTCTTTTAGTTTTTGATTAATATATATGGTTGCATGAGAGTTGCGTAGAAGAAAAGTTTCCATCCAAAGAGCAACTGGCCTCAACCACCTATGTGGGACAAGAGTGTGCAGCGCGTCAATCACATGTAATACAAAAGGAATATTCTTAATCTTGGCCACTACTAGTGCACATATGCCTGTTGATACAGCATAATTGATTATTACATCTGGTCGGCATATCTTGGTGATCGACATCAATTCTAGATAGAAAGTTAGCATAGAAATAAATCTTGCTATTCCAGGCAGTCGTATGGTTGCTGGTCGGATTACACATATATTTGCCTTTGCATCTGTTCGAGTTACTCGGTCCCACACTATGCGAGGGGCAATTAGTGGTGCATATGGCCAAGGCGTATAGTTGATTTCAAAATCTAACACTACTACTTGATGTCCAATCTTGGAAAGTCTTTCGAACAAGTGGTGCTGTTGGTGTGGTCCCCGTTGAATCCAATCAGTTTCTTGTACAACTAAGAATTTCATATTTGTGTAATTACCATTTGATAAAGCACGGAAAAAAGGTACAATTTCTGACTATGCGTGAGAAAACTATATTAGTGACAGGTGGTGCTGGATACATTGGTTCAGTTTGTACAGAATTATTGTTGTCACGCGGATACCATGTCATTGTTCTAGATAATCTTCAAACAGGTCATCGTAAGGCAGTGCATCCAAAAGCAGAGTTTGTAAAGGGCAACATTGGCAATAAGAGTCTACTAGGCAGGCTGTTTAATGGCAACAGTATCAGAGCAGTTATCCACTTTGCAGCTGAAACACTGGTTACTGCTGCTAACACACGCCCGCAATCATATTTAGCCAATAATCTGGTTCAGGGAATACACTTACTCGATAGTATGCTTAAATACGGATGTCGACAAATCGTTTTTTCTTCCACAGCTGCTGTATATGGAGAGCCAAATGATGTTCCTATAGAGGAAACACATGACACAAAACCTTTGAATGCGTACGGTGACTCTAAACTTATGTTTGAGAAAATTCTAACACATTATGGAAATGCTTACGGGATGAAGTCAATTGTGTTTAGGTATTTCAATGCCGCAGGCTGTACTGAAAATTATGGTGAGTTACACAATCCTGAAACTCATCTGTTACCATTAGTGTTGCATGTACCCCTCAGGCAGAGTGATTACATAAACGTTTTTGGCGACGATTATGATACGCGGGACGGAACCTGTATTAGGGATTACGTACATGTATCTGATATTGCAAATGCACATTTGCTTGCACTTGAAAGGATGAAGGATCTTAGTAACGCGATATATAATCTGGGTAATGGAACTGGTTTTACAGTGAAGGAAGTGATTGCTACTGCAGAGCGAATTTCACAAAGCACTATTCCAGTGAGGATAAAATCAAGACGCGCTGGAGACCCAGCTAAACTGGTTGCTTCAGCCGCTAAAGCTAGAGATCAGTTGGGTTGGAATCCAATTTGCTCTGATCTAGAGAGCATAGTTGAATCATCATGGTTGTGGCACTTAAGACATAAGGACGGATATGATTAGAGGACAAGATATTGATTTGGATAATGCTGATAACGGACTAGATATATCTATTGTTATGCCGTGTCTAAATGAAGCAAAAACCATTGTTCAATGTATTCAAGAAGCTAGTGAGTTTTTCGAGAAAGGTGGTTTGAGCGGTGAAGTGGTGATATCTGATAATGGATCTACTGACGATTCTGTCTCTCTTGCTAAAGCACATAATGCAATTGTTGTACATTCATCAGAAAAAGGTTATGGTAACGCTTGTCGAGTTGGCATTGAGGCAGCGCGTGGTAAATACGTTTTTAAAATGGATGCAGACGGAACGTATGTTTGTGCTGACATAGAAGGTTTCTTGAAGAAATTTGAGGATGGCCATGACTATGTAATTGGTAGTCGTCTAAGAGGGAATATACTTCCAGAAGCTATGCCATTTTCTCATCGATATCTTGGTAATCCTGTGATGAGCATTATGGCTCGTGTGTTATGTAGAACCGGCATATCAGATATTTGTTGTGGATTAAAGGGATTTAGAAGAACGGCTTTGGATGGATTGCAATTCCAGTCTCATGGGATGGTGTTTGGTCCAGAAACTACAATAAAGAGTCGGCAGCATGGATTAAGTATTGCTGAGGTACCAATTACTTATAGACCTGATAAGCGTGACAGTCATACTAATCTAAGAAGGTATAGAGACGGGATAAACAATGTGATTTACATTTTTTGTGAGAGCTTTTTGTTCAGGCGTTACCTAAGTAAGTGATAATCTAGTCTCTTAGCAATTTGTAGATTGCAATCTTTTTGTGTGGGCCTGTATAAAGCATTTTAAACTTTGTGGAATCTTCCAGGTAGACTAAAGGGTTAGAGTGTTTTTGGAAGAGAGTGTCGTATACTGATTTTGCTCGAGATCCCACTACAAACAATTCATAATCTTGGAGCTCATCTAGATTAGGGTACCCAACTGAAATAGGATAATCAACCATATAGTACCTTATGCGTCCGTCAGTCGAATAGATGAGCGTTTCAGAGCTGGTATTATCGAGTAGATACTCCACAGTTGGATATAAGTCACCTTTAGCTCGATATATTCTTTCTGCGTAAGAAGCTCTAGGGTTAATCGCCCACTGCATAATGCCTCCAAGACGTGATTGAGAGACTCCAATAGTAATAATTACCAGAATGGCACTTCCTAAGATAAGAGATGATGATTTGGATGGTACTGTGAAACTAATTCTTGATGAAATGGCGTCAAACGCTCCTCCGGCTAGTATTGCATAGAATGGTAGTACCGAGAGCAAGAATCGTGGATCGAATGAGAAACGCCACCACCATAGCAAAGTAAAAGGCAAACACCATAGTAATATACGTTGTAGGGTATGGTTTTTTAAAGTACAAAATGCCCATATCAAACCTGCAATGTACAGGGGAGAAGTAGCTAAACCAAATTCTAGAAAACTTCCTACAAAAGGAACTATTTGTTCAAGGGTGTTATTAGCATGCATTAAGTGGTAGAGCCCAGCGCTGGGAATGGCTAAATTCCAACCATCGTAATACGCGTTACGGATGTACCACCAACCACCCATCAATATGGCAATAAAGAAAATTAATATGATTTGAATCAGCAGGTAATAACTATGCTGTTTTTGGCCAGATCTGTAGGTCTTTAGTATCACTTGGCCACATATAATCAATAATGGGCCCATTATTGCGAATCCAGCCTGCTTGGTCCATAAGCTAATTCCAGTCACCATACCAGTGACTATTGCCCAATTTAGCTGTTGTTTCCTACGCCATATTTCAATGGTAAATGCACATATTCCAAAACATAAACCAGTAGCGATATCTACATATCCTACAGGAGACCAGTGTACAAACAATGGTGTGGAGGATAGTATTAGAGCAGCAGCGTATGCGGCTCTTTGACTAAAACAGTATTGTGCAAGGCCATATGTTACCCAAACTGTCATCGCAGAAATAATTACCGGATATAGTTTTGCAGCCTGTTCTACTATGCTTCCAGAAGCAAAGAAGTTGCTAGCATATATTGCTGATAACATGGGTGGATATCCACGAATTGTAGGAATGAGTTCTCCTCTTTCGAATATTAGTCTAGCGAAATATGCATATCGACTTATCTCATCATCGCCGGTAAATGGATAATATGTAGCCTGGGCCATAATCACTACAAAAATAACAGCAATAGCAGAACCAACCATTAGTTCTTGATGCTTTCCGTTTAGGTTTTTCCACCATCTTGAGGGGTGAATTTGCTGTTGTGGCCATTGCCCAATTATTGCACTAATAGTCCATAGACTCGCCAAGATTATCCACACCCGTATACTTGATATGCCGTAGAACGCAACAACTGTGAATATGATGGTAAATAGACCTAAGCCTAGGACGATACTAAGAGGCCAGAACAAGCTGGTGGGAGGATGTAAGCGAGACCTGTGTATCAATGGCACAATATATCCTATCGATAGTGGCACTGCAACAAGTGCCAAAATCCAGTTCGTAATTGTGATCATTACTCTAAGTTACTAATTTGGTAAATTACAATTTTGTTAGTGTGTTGATAGAACATCGGAAGTATATCTGTATCCCCTAAATTACTAACCACCTCATTCTTGGTAGTATCATAAAATTTGTAAACCAAATCTCCAGTAGGTGAAGTAATTAGATATTCATATCCGCGCAAATCATCTAGAATAAAAGGGTATCCTTGCTTGAATTCATATTCGTGCAACCAGTAGGCCAGTGCACCATCCATAGCATATATTCTTGAGCCAGGTTGGATCGTTCCTCGGATATGTTTTATTAAAGACCATGATTCTCCACTCAGACGTGCTAGCTTTTCATCATCGGTTTGCAGTGGGTGAATCATTAGATTGTAGACGGCTCCTAGACGACTGAATGAACCGGAAAAGACTAGAGCAATTGCTATGGGTACAGTTATCCAAATTTGAGGACGGAATGTTGATGACAGGCGTGTTAATGCCCAGTCTATTCCATGACCTGCCATAGCTGCGTACATGGGTGCTGAACTTAGCAAGTAACGAGTGTCGTATGAAAAGTTTTGCCACCAGATAATGTGATAGGGTACCACAAAAGCCGCAAGTAGCCATGATCGAGATCTTCGACTAACATGTTTGTGTGATATATTGTCAAGCGTTGGATTCCAGAAATGTATACTACACAATATAAGGCCAAGCATAATGGCTGTTCCTAACCATACACCCCATTCATCAGTTGAGCTCATGAAAGTTGCCAACTGATAGCCGGAATTGTCAATGTGTTGGGCATCATACGCACCTGGAGCTGGAACTACACTTTCGGGACCAGCTATTATCAAACTACGCAAATACCAGGGGCCTGCTATAAGTAGTATTGATCCAAATGCAGTGAATGCGTTTCTTGTTTCAGTCATGGCTGGCCTTCCTATCTGTATGCCTAGTAAGGGTACAACACCCAAAGCTGGTAACAGTACTAGAGCAGATTGTTTAGTCCATAACGCTAGTCCTGCCATTATTCCTGAGATTAGAGCCCAGCGTTGCCCTCCAGTCTGCAGCCAAACAAAAGCAAAAAGAAAACACAGCCCATGATAAACACCTACTGGTATGTCTACATATCCTGAAGTTGACCAATCTACAAACATACGAGAGCTCAGCAAAAGTATCACAGCTGCCCATCCAGCACGTTTTGAGAAAATCTGTTGTCCAATCGTAAAAGTGGTCAATAACATGACTCCTGAATAACCTGCGACTACTAGTCCTGCCAAATGATCGTTTACAGCATTCATGGACATAAACGCAAAGCAGTACAACATTTGTATTCCTAGAGGATATCCAGTTAAAGTGTTTGGTACTGCGGAGCTTTGAAATAACACTCGTGCATTTGGGGCAAATCGTGCTAGAACATCGTAACGATAAAACGGATACAAGAAAGTATTGATTAATATGATGATGAATCCAGATATACATATTATGCTAAGCCAGAATGTTATTGCATTTGGTTTTGTGGCTGGCAGGACGTCAGAGTTTCTTGTTAATATCAATCCTGTTAAGAGGATAATCCAAGGCACTGGTATTATTAAAGCAGGTCGTAGCCACTCACCGGGTAACAACCCAAGCAATAGCATGTACAAAGACAAAGCCCCGGTGCTTAGTCCGAATGTCGCAGCTAGTATTCCGGGACGTCCTATTGATATAGTATTAAGTACCCTGTTTAATAAGGGCCAAAGATACAAAAAGCTTACCAGTATAGTTGGGATGGCTAGCAAAAAAAGCAACATAAATTAGACATATAGATAACGATAGCTATATTCTAGTTTATCATACTGAAGTGATTGTCTACGTGGTTGAAGTTTCTAGTATATTTAGTTTTGTACAATATATGATATAAGAGGTGTTGGCAGGTATTTAGTAACTATGGTCAATATGGTCAAAATTATATTTAGTGATGGCTCTAAAAGCACATATTTTGCTGTTGTATGTTTATTTGTGGCTTTTGGTTTAGGTACATGGGTTCGAGTACGTGGGGTATTTCACTATCCATACTTAGCCGATGAGCCACGTATTACCCAGAGCGGTACGCGAGATATGCTAGGTATAGGTCCAGATCGTCACCTCGGTACCGGATTGCTTACAAAGACTTTTGGAGTACCTCTGCGAAATGGTCAATTTTTGGCTCCTCTATGGTGGTTGATGCAAACAAGTCTTGTTGAACTAATACCCGGACATGAGCAAATTCTGTATAAGGGAACAGATACAAAACTATACAGAGTGGTGCCGCTAGTATGGGGAATACTAGGCATTGCTGTTTTTTATAGATTAGCTGTCGAGATATTACCTCGGCCAGTACCTGAACTAATGACACTATTGCTCAGCACAAATGATTTACATGTTTACATATCTTCAAAATCGCAATATGTGGAGACAGTCCTGTTTGTAGCAACTCTATTTATAGCATATGTATTAGTACGAGGTAAGTGGAGCTTGAAGCATGTGTGGATTATATCTGGCGGCACATTCTTGGCTTTGGCCGTGTTTTTAGTCAAAGGTATTGCGATAGTATGTGTAATTCCAATAGTAACAATTGTAAATCTGTTGTCTAAAGAAACTGATAATCCCTTAGTTGATCTTTTTAGGAATATTGCGGGTAAATGGCATATATTGCTTGCTGCGTTTCTGCCACTAATGTTGTGGTGGCTAGGCGCGGAATGGTTCTTTCAAACTAATACAGTGCGGGTTTCGGATCTCGGATATTTCAGTCATTTATGGGAACCTGTTTTAGCACTGACTATAGGTTATGGTGATCAGGTCAAGTCTTTCACTACTGGACCATGGTATTGGGCTTTGTTAGTTTATTCTCATGGTGATATTTGGCCCACACTCACTTTTATGGCAGTACCAATTTGCATTGGCTTTTCCACTGCATGCACAAGACTGGTACGGGGTGGACAACGGTTCTATATATATGCATATATTGTAGTGGCAATTGTTTTGCAGATAGGCGTGCAGCTCATCAAAGGGATTGATGGAGCGCGTTATCATATGATCTATTTGCCTGCCAGCTTACTGGCAGCCGGCCTGTACTTTGAACTTTTGTGGTTTAGAACAAAAGCAAATACGCAAGGTAGATTATTGTGTGCTATTTCAATATTTGTCATAGGTGCTTATTTATACCTAATGCTAGGATGGAAGCATTGGCTAAATGAGTGGGTATCACCAGGACGTTGGGGAACCATAATGTTGCTTGTAAATACAAGCGCTGCACTATTTTACTTTTTTGGTACTAGCTACTGGGTTAGGAGAATGTTTGTTGTCGCAGTAGTATTTTCGGGTGTATGTCTGTCGATATTTAGGGGGCCGCTTCATTGGGGATTG
>DCAJ01000027.1 GCA_002311455.1 Anaerolineales bacterium UBA1136
GAGCTTTAGTTTTACTGACCTATAGTCAGCCAGAATGGAGCGGAGTATATTCTTCAAATTTAGGAGCACTTACTGGTAAAGAAGCAATTTCAAGCATAATACGTCGGAGGATAATAGAGAGTCCCTGGACTTCTGTATTGCTTACTTTGATATTGGTTATTTGTGCAAGTATCGTCGCAAATATAATGAGTCAGTCTCGGAAATGGTTGAGTGTGCGTCCTTTTGTGTTGCTATTATTATCCACTGGCTGTTTGTTGACACTAGTTCCTGAATTCCTATTTTTGCGTGATAGTTTTAGTGCGCGAATGAACACCATTTTCAAATTCTATTATCAGGCGTGGATTATGTGGTCTATTGTAGCGGCTTATGGTATTTGGCGTGTTAGCTATTATGGTAGATCAAATATGGTGAGGACATATCTTGCTATCGTTTATATTGTTTTGATCGGCGGTTTGATATATAGCTTTTTGTCCGTTTGGACAAAAACTCAAGGGTTGCGCGGTACCACTATGATTGACGGGAACAGGGTGATTACTCTAGATGGTACTGCTTACCTTGAGGAAACAAATAGATTTGATTACGAGGCTATCAAATGGATCAATCATTTTCTGTCTAACTATGGGGTGATAGTTGAAGCGATTGGCGGTAGTTACAGTGAATATGCTCGGATATCTACTCATACAGGGTTGTCAACAGTGCTGGGGTGGCCTGGGCATGAGTTGCAATGGCGTGGTGGCTACGATGAATCAGTTGGTCGGGAAAGCGCAATCGATACTCTTTATTCAACTAGAGACTGGTCTGTTGCATCAGATATCATGTCTCGGTATGCAGTTAAATATGTATATATAGGGCATTTGGAACGCAGAGATTTTCCGGTACATGGTTTGTCGAAATTTGAAGACAATATGAAAAAGATATACAGTAATGAGATGGTGGAAATTTATGAGCGCTACTAATGATTTTGGAATGATTAAGAATATTTGTAAAATTAGTAGTGACTTGCTAGTAGGGTATAAGCTTAAAAATATTGACAGTCGCTTTAGTTTAATTTGGTGCTTAATTTTTGGGTCAATTGGTATTGTATTGCGATTTTACAGATTAGGATCTATGCCGTTGTCTGATGTTGAGGTTGGTGATGCATTGCTTGCTTGGCTGATGGTTAATGGTCAACATTTGTCAGACCCTAGTTGGCTGGCTAATAGTTCCTTGGTACATTTTGGCCAAGTTATTCTATTTTGGATTACTGGTACCGCAAATCCTGTATCTGCACGCCTGATTTCTGCGATATGTGGGAGCGCCTTAATTTTTGCTCCTATGTGTTTTGCTCGTCATATTGGTAAGGGTGGTGTGCATTTGACTATGGCTATGTTAGCCGTATCACCAAGTCTTGTTATGGTATCGCGGACGGCTGATGGCATTGCTATAGCATTAATTTGTCTTGTGATTGCACTAGCAGGTGTAGAACGTGCTGTAAATGGTAATGGAAGCGATGGAATTAGTCTGATAATTCTCGGTGTGATTTTAGGAATTACGTGTGGACGCAGTTTTACAATTCCTTTACTCTTGGTTGTGTTTATATTGATGCGAAATTCAGATGTGGCGAAGAGATTGTTGCTGACATTTAGAGCATCGTTTCTTACAAGCACAGTAACATGTATTGTTGCAGTTCTGCTTATATCTACTACATTCTTTGGATATAGATATGGCTTTATGGCTATGGGAGAATCTTGGGTGCAATGGATTTCGGGCTGGTCACCATATACGAGAATGCGCTCGGTTCTGTTGATTCCAGAGATTAGTTTATCTAATCAACCACTGCTAATGTTATTGTCTGTTGTTGGTTGCGGTATAGCATTGCGTGGGAGAAGTATAGAACGTACTATGTCAATTATTCTGGTCTGTGGTTTGTTATATGGATTAGTGTATTCTGAAGTGCAATCCACCGATGTGGTTTGGGTAATTATCCCGTTGTTTGTTCTTTGTGCTCGCGTAGCACTAGGGGCTTTCCAAGGGGTATGGAGTGCAGAGGAGTTGTTTGTGATAGCGATTCAGGGCGCAGTTTTGGGATCATTAATNNNGTTCGGATATTTTCTTTTTGGGGGACTAGTATTAGTGAGCAATATAGATAGTAATGATGTTGAAAATCATATGCGTGTACAGGCTTTAATATTGTTGGGTATGATGATGTTAGTTGTATCTTTATTCAGTGTGGGATGGTCGTGGAAAGTATCTAAAGCTGGTGTGATAATGGTAATATTGGTGGTTTCTATGTTCTGGTCAGTGCATCGGAGCTGGAATCTGATACGGTTTCCTAACAATGGTTATGTAACCAATTGGTATACAGTATGGCCTACAGGTACGGGCAATCTCATGCTAGAAACCTTGGAAAAATTATCTTTGAGATTTGTAGGCCAATCTCGAGAGGTTGATATAACAGTGATTAGTCCTTACAATCGGCAGCTAGCTTGGAGATTGCGTGAATTTTCGAATGTGGAATGGAATGATAATACAATATTGTTGGAGTCTCCTTCGGTAATAATTACTTCTAGCCACGAACTATCTATTGGTGCAGGATCTGGTTATATTGGTCAAGAGTTCCGGATTAGTGATAGTTTTGGGAATGATAGGGATATTCTTGTCAGACGCAATGAATATTCAAAGGCCAGCTCGGTTAACAGTGGGTTGGATAAATTAGTGATTTGGGCAAGGCAAGGAGATGCAAGTCCCTGAATATATAGATTCAGGGTGCGGTGATTACATGGATAGTGAAACTAAAGTTACACACAATCATATTCTTATAAAGCTGGATTACGAAAAGATAGTATGGATCGTAATGTTGCTGTTTGCTGCAACGTTACGATTTTATGATTTAGGTACTCGAGTGATTAGTCATGATGAAAGTTTGCATACATACTATGCATGGGATCTATCTCAAGGGCGTGGATTTGAGCATACTCCGCTTATGCATGGTCCATTTCAATTCCATATAGTTGCGTTTGCGTATTTTTTGTTTGGAGATTCAGACTTTACGTCACGCATGCCAGCTGCATTGTTTG
>DCAJ01000069.1:0-3088 GCA_002311455.1 Anaerolineales bacterium UBA1136
GGATCTTCCTGTTCTGCAAATGTTGCAGTCATATCAACAGCGCTTGGCCCGCTATGTCCTTCCCAGCCATATTGGATTGGTGGATCCCACGCTGTGATCTCTCTAATGCTTTTCATGGCATGCCCATCAGCCTGTCAACCGACTTGTAGGTTGACCCCATACCATGCGGAGGGTCGGATATCCATTCAGTAGATACAGCACCTCTTCATCCTTTTGGGTGGTTGGTAGGTTCCGAGAGATAATCGCACACCTCCCCGTTGAGTTCTGGCAATCCAGATGCTAAGCAGGAAATTAGTCAATTTTTGTTCTCCTAAGCAGATCGCTGATCGCCAATATATAACTATTCATCCCCGTCATCCTGGTCGCTATCATGCTCGTCAGAATCACTATCAGGTTGGATAACCCTTGTCTTGATATCTATGCTCACCTCCACTTCCCCTGTTCCCAACATTGGATCAATGAGAAGCAACACGATTTTTTCATATTCCTCTTCAGAGAGTAAGCCCTTTTCCCTTGCTATCGTGAGTTTTACAATAGCGTCCTCAACTCGCTTTGAATCGCTGCTCCAGGATTGGGACCATTTAGAACCGTGATAGGTCCGGGGATTGCCTTTGAGGAATTTTCCTCCGGTGTGGTGCTTTGTCCATTCACGTTTCTCGCCGTGCGCGATCCTCAACACGATGTTTGAATGCGACATAAAGTAACCCACCGTAAAAGCTACAGCCGCAGCAAGTACAGCACAGATAATATAGGGAGCAAACTTTCTCATTAACATCCTCCGGTTACTATGAACTTGACCATCTCACGTATTCTCGCGTGTGAATTTAGGCCTAACTATACTATACAGCCACTGCTAGGGGGCCGGCAAACATAACATGTTCTAACTGCTTTTGGGCTTGTAATGAGTATTGATATACAATAAGCGCAATAAACTGCCACAGGGAGGGGTACTATGAGCGACCTATTTGGAAAATGGCGTTTGATAAGTATTTATGTCGCTATATGTCTAATTATTACTGCCTGTGGAACAACGCATTCAAATACACTGTCTGACACAGAACCCCAAGAAACTCCAAACCCCAAAAATACTATAGTTGTAAACACACCTATTGACCCATTGATCACGGCCACTAATAGTGGTTCACAATTAAAAACAATATCACAAGTACAAGATGGTGACGCCATCTCAGACAGCAAGGAGCTAGAAGTTGATGACGATGCAAATCAAGAAGTCAATGCTGGTGATATGGCACATAGCAATCCCGGCCGTGACACAATTTTTGGTTTGTATCCATGTGTTGATAACGAGGCCATCAAATTTGTTGCACCCTTGTTCGAACATGGCCTAATTACGGCAATAATCCCCATGGGAAAAGTATCTGCTGGATCCGGTCATGTAACACCTACTGACCATCTTTACATACATCGCAATCCGCCAGCTGGTAAGGATGAAGAATATATATTAGCACCGGCAGATGGAACGTTAGTTCACATTGGTAGGTTTCCAGAGGATCAGCCTTTGATCGCTGGCGACATGAATTCCCGTAAAGTCCCTGATCACAGAGTTGTTATCATGCATTCATGCAGCTTGTTCACAATTTTTATACATTTAGGTGAATTTTCTTCCGTTATTGCGGATCAGATAGGAACAATCCCGTTGGGTAGATTTTGGTCAACATCAAGGTCTAAACCAATCCTATTGGAGGCTGGTCAGCCTATTGCGAAGTTTGGTGGGGACTCTATGGACTGGAGTGTACATGATGGTAGCACTACCTTGTCGGGATTCGTGGAGCCCAAGCATTATGAGGTGGAACCTTGGAAAATTCATACCGTAGACCCGTTCCAGTTTTATGAAGAACCGTATAAGTCTCAATTGCTCACCAAAGTAGTACGTAGTATTGAACCTAGGTCAGGTAAAATAGACTATGACATAGAGGGGACCATAGCCGGAAACTGGTTCTTAGATGGAACAATTGATTATAGAGGAAACGTGCCAGAAGGTTCTCGTGGTTATTGGAAAGGCCATTTGTCTATAGCTTACGGGTATATAGACCCCACTCAAATACGTGTTTCAATCGGTTTTGAAACTGGTATAAGCAAAGATCTATGTAATATTTGCTTCGGGGCATATGGAGTGCGAGGAAACCTTCCAGACCCTGCATCCGTGACAGTTGATACCGGAATCGTCAAGTATGAACTCATGTCACGCAAAGAACAGTCTAGATGGGACAGAGAACAGGTTGGAGAAACATCTCTAGGAACTTTACTAGTAGAGCACCTTGGCGATCGCAGTATTCGTGTCGAGGTATTTCCGGATTTGTCGCCGAATGCAGTAGATGGATTTTCGGAAGACGCTCGTACTTACAGACGCTAGATGTTGGATGTATTGTTCATGATACACCTGCAAATACTAAACACATATTGCCACTCAGCTGCATACATCACATCTTTAATGCGATCCTGAATCATTCTTATTCTAGGTTGAATGCCTCGACTGTTTGTGTGTTTCCCAATCTCATGGCGCTATTAATAATAACGCATCCAATTATGCCTACCAACAAACACAAGATCCACAGGGGTTGAGTGCTTCCAGAGCTCATAAGCAGTCCCGCTATGAAAAGTCCGATAGAAGGACCCAGGCCATACAAACTAGTTGAGTAGATTGCCTGACCTGAAGCTCGTAAAGTCTTGGGCAAAATATTATCGATATATATAACTCCGACCGCAAGCAATGCACTCATCGCTACTCCATGTAATGCCTGTACCGGCAAGGCTATATTAGGGTCAGTGACTAGCATATTGAACAACCAGCGCACGGGTAGCACACTGATACCTGCTATGTACGTTATGCGCAAGCCCCACTTACGTATGAATGTCTGTGCATAGTTCATTAGGGGTATTTCAGGCAACGCCGTCACAGCTACAGTGGCACCAATCATCCAGGCTGACGCGTTCAACTCATTCATATAAACAACTAAGTATTGATCGGAAATACCCAATGTTATTCCAACAAATATGATCCCTAACAAAAACAGTCGTAATTGCCGGTTGTCTGCAAGTAAGCGTAAGCCGTCTCTCCACTGAACCT
>DCAJ01000069.1:3228-3646 GCA_002311455.1 Anaerolineales bacterium UBA1136
AAATCCTATAGAGCCCCATAAACGTAATTTTCCATACTCCTCCTGTTTGCCTCTAAGTTCCAAGTGATTTAGCGCCAATGCAGCTACATTAGCATGGATCGGAGCGTTTAGTGTTGAACTCAACACAACAATTACAACCAGATATTCAAATCTGTCAGTCAATGTAAGGGCAAGTACAAATCCAGATGTGGTCCAGCAACCAATAGTAACCAAAAGTCTGGTTATATTAAACTTATCACTGATAATACCCCACACAGGTTGTACTATTATGCCTGCCAATGTCATGAGTGCCATCAGGTATCCTACCTGGACACTGGTTAGATCCTTCCTAATGAAATACATGACCATATAAGGCATAAACACACCAATGCCCGCAAACTTAACAGCGTAAAAAAGCTTAAACCAAAATCTAATCATA
>DCAJ01000069.1:3762-4026 GCA_002311455.1 Anaerolineales bacterium UBA1136
AGCTTAAACCAAAATCTAATCATAAATCTATTGTAATACCTTTAATTAAATGTGGGCGTAGTTGTGGTTCGACCACTGGATAATTATGTCTGCGCGATATCCCTCGTGACTTGCTTCTCGCCAACCTTGATAGGTAAGCTGTAGTCGCTTTGATCATAGTTGGAAATGCCCAGCAAATGATGGGCGAATACCCCAGTATCAGATGTTTTGATCAGTGTGCTATCCAGTGTCCGACCAATCCTCTTCGCGCTGGAGACGTAAAGG
>DCAJ01000069.1:4107-4370 GCA_002311455.1 Anaerolineales bacterium UBA1136
GATCTTGTGCCAATTCAAGCAACTCTTTATCCCATTGCTCTATCAGTGTATCGGATTCCTTATATAGGCTATCAATTACGGTGGAATAGGTAGTGAAAATATATTCAAACACCTTCCAGGCAGGAGGATCGTTGGTGTGGATTGCAGTATTCATTCCTGATTTGGTATTTATTCTCGCTTCTAGTCTGGTAAAGTTCCGCGTGCTAGCCTGTACTCGTAAGTATTTTCATATGGACACCTATTGATGATGGTTTCTTCGTTTA
>DCAJ01000069.1:4519-4975 GCA_002311455.1 Anaerolineales bacterium UBA1136
CGGATACCATTTGGGATCGTCTTTAGGAGGGACCATAGTCCAGTAAATCAATCCATCTTGTTGAAAGTACTTGTACTGCTGTCGATAAAAGGGCGCCATATATCCGTGCTGTCAGATATGCCTAACAATGGCTAGAAACATATGTTCATTTACCTGTTCTTTCACAAGATATTCGTGTGACCATGTCTCTGCATAAGTCTTTGCAAAGATCNNATACACCCACAGCTAATGGGTCAGTCGTCTTGTTCTTCCATCAGCACCATCCAGCCAATGTATGTCGCTACCGATGGTATTCATATAATGATCACGACATGATCGTGCCTCAGATTGGGATGAGAAGTTTTCACAATTATATCTGTTGTCCGAACAATCGTAGCCAGTATTTTGATTGTGTATGACTGGTAGGGTATTATTGCCTGAAACCTAGATTACTGGCGATTTATCCACCAAATTGAT
>DCAJ01000054.1 GCA_002311455.1 Anaerolineales bacterium UBA1136
CAAGATCAAGCATCATCCGAACTAGATTAGCTCCAATAAATCCAGCTCCGCCTGTAACCAGAACCCTAATATTTTTCATCGAACGAATCTCGGTTATTCAACAGACTAAATTGTTTGTACCTTCTTCCTAGACCCATTCCAGTGTACATCCGGAATAAGAACATCCTTGTTGGCCTCTATTCTATCGCTATACTTCATTAAATCCTCGAGCATAATCAGCACTTCTTTGTCAATATCTTCAGTGGGTTGGTAACCCAAATCAAGAAGAGCCTGATGTTTGGGATTGTAGTAATGATCCTCAGACTCAATACGTGGATTTTCTAGATTAGTAATCTTAACATCAAATCCAATTTCAGAAGCCACTTTGCAAACTTTAAGAGCTAGTTCCCGAACCGTAAATACACCTTGAAATTGATTGAAAACTCGATATTCAGCTAAATCCGGTGGATTTTCAACAACTAATGTCAAGCACTGCATCGAATCTTTCAATGGTATAAAACTCCGCTTCTGACCTCCGGTACCATAAGGAGTAAGTGGATGACCAATAATTGCCTGGCAGCAGAAGCGATTAATAATCGTACCAAATGCTTGATCGAAATCCACTCTAGTAACCAGTCTCTCGTCAGTCTGCTTCTCATCAAAGCTACTACCAAACACAACTCCTTGCATAATGTCCGTACTACGCAACCCCCACATATCGCAAGCAAACATCACATTGTTACTGTCATGCACCTTACTCCAATGATACCAAGAGCCTGCTTGCCTTGGAAAAGGTAGCACATCCTTTCTACCCTGATACTCAATTTCGAAAANNATCCACATTAGGTGTGCCATACTCACCCATAGTACCCAACTTAACCAAGTGAGCATCGGGTGTAATATCTCGCATAGCATGTAATATATTAAGAGTTCCTACGATATTATTTTGTTGAACTAGAACCGTATGCTGTAAATCAATCATGGAATATGGTGCTGAAGAACACTCACCCAAATGAACTATAGCTTCTGGTCGAAAATCTGACACAGAGTCGCGAACAAATTCCCAATCTGTTAAATCACCCTCTCTAAACCACAGTTTCTCACCCCACGTATCTTGATAAGCACGCTTACGATCAACCATATCCAAAATTGGCGTAGCACTCTGACTACCCATTTCTGAAACCCACTGCCTACGTTGGTACCCATCAACTCCACCAACCTGATGTCCGCGAGCAGCTAAATACTGTGCAAGTGGCCATCCCAAGTATCCATCTATACCTGCAATAAAGACTCGCATAATTGCATATGTCTCCTAAATCATATAGATTTCGCAAAGAAAGTCTGCGCTATCAAACCAGCAATTGGTGCAAGCAAACATACACTTGCAACTCGGATAACAGTAAACTTCCATCCCAGAAGTCCAATCTCTAATGGCAACCTGTCCAGAGACCACAAGCCCCAGCCAGTTAAATAAGCAACAGCAACACCCACACTGCTGCCAGAACGCAAAAGACCTGCAAGAATTGGGACTGTTACCACCGGTCCACCGGGTGTTAAAGTGCCAAGCATTGAGCCAATCAATATACCTCGCAAGCCAGATTGTGGACCAAGCCACTCAGAAATGAATGGTTGGTATTCTGCTGCCAATACCTGGGCCATACCAGCTACCACTAATGCAATCAGTAGCAAAGGTAACACCTCAATCATCATTTTATAAGAGACCTGCATACCAACGATATGTTGGTCTCCACCTTGATAATAAGCTACCAAACCTAGTATGACTGCTATTGCAGCCATTATCAATGTTGGAATTAGCATGCGTGAAGCCCTCCAATTATCATACATAGTAGTTAGTTGTGGTAGCACTAGCAATCACAGATTGACTTACTTAGCACTAATTTAGCATGTAGATTAGACTGAATATTAAACTTATTTTGCATGTTACATTCAATTCCTTGCTACCACACCCCATGCTGGGTAATTCACTTGGCTACAACCAAAGCTAGGTGTAACACTAGACTCTTTCGAACTCAATTCATAGATATGTACCGCTGGACTTAATCCTATGGTCTTACGGCTATAGCTAGTACTTACATCTATACCTGCAGATACATGACTCAAATCCCATGCGTCACCCACTTTTTGCACATAATGAAATCCAAGATCATACAACTTAGACACATTATCTGGACCACCATTAAGTAGAAGTTGTTCGTCTTTGGTTGCCATACATTGAATAAGATCTTCACGCAGCCAATAAGTGTATCCGCTACTTATATTGATACGCTCGCCTACTCCAGCTAGTGCATTCATAGCCAACATGTCGTGACATTCAGGCAAAGGAAATCCCTCTAGGTCACATATGCCAACGCCTTGCACCTTGTAACGAAACAACCTTTTGATGTCCTGTTCAATAGTAGAGTAACCAACTAAGCCAATACACAAACACATCACAATCACGTTTCTAAACCATAAATATTTCCCAACAGAGTAAAATGTATTTTCAGCAGCAAAAGCAATAGCAGGTATAAGTGATAGCAAAGCCGGCAACATAAACCTGGGTGCAAAATACCTAGCTTGTAAGATTGCTCCAACTACTACAGTAATTAGAATTACAATACTAAAATATGATAAGTTCTTATTCTTTCTCCACGAACCAGCGGGCACTAGTAATATAAGTGGCGCAAACGCCAAATACAACCCTGATAGATTACCATATTGAAAAGCATAATCACCATACACCAATGCCAATGGATAAGTCAACAATATGTTGCGCGCATCATCTGACGAATTCCAATATCCTTGCGAATTATACTTGTCGCCAATTTGTTCATCAAAAAAAACAAAAGGAGCCAGTGGTTCTTGAAAGAGAACACTATTCTTGATAATAAGTGTCGAGAAAGGCAAGATAGCAAACACCACAAAACCAATCCAGACTTGAATTGAATACCTAGATTTGCGTACTTCCCACAATAATATTATTAATACTGGTAAGGCTACGGCAATAGCATATGTCGCTTTAGCAACTACAGCGAATCCAGTGAATATACCAACCAGACACAAAGATGGCCAATTTACTAAATCTCGTTTGACTTCTACGACCCAATACAGAGCCGCCATGCCTAGAGCAGCAGCAAAAATATCCACTTTGCCATCAATCATGTAAAAGCTTACAGAAGTAGACGATAACATCATCACCATAGCAACTACTTTGCCTACGTTTCCTATACCGAGACTT
>DCAJ01000025.1:0-441 GCA_002311455.1 Anaerolineales bacterium UBA1136
TGGCCTCAGTAGTAAATGACAGATTACCTATCCATACATCTCCACTCATACCATCTCTTACAGATCCCAAGTAAACATTGTGATCATGAATATTTACAATGCTTCCGGAGAAAATTCCGCCTGTATTTGTAGACAAATACCAAGCATAGAGATTAGGAGCATAAAGCAACAGTGCCCAGCCGGCCGCCATTACATATTTGCTATTCATAAACCTTTTCATTTGGACACTATAAAATTTCCTAGAGCCAAGTATTCTAAACCAGACACATCAAAAACCTTCAAAGCGTCATCCGGAGAGTAAACCAATGGATAGCCATGTAAGTTAAAGGAAGTATTGAGGATCGCTCCATGTCCACTAATAGACTGGTATTTGCGCAATAGTGATTCATAGTCAGGGTTGTCACCAGGATAAACTTCTTGTGGACGAGCAGTACCATCCTG
>DCAJ01000025.1:558-11928 GCA_002311455.1 Anaerolineales bacterium UBA1136
ACCATATAGCTTGCCTTTACCGATATAGGTTTGTGAAAGTAATCCGTGCTACAATCGGAAAGCACTGATGGGGCAAAAGGCATCCAAAAGTCCCGAGACTTAATTATGTCGTTAATATATTGAACAACATTTGGTTGAGATGCATTGGCAAGAATGGACCGGTTGCCTAATGCACGAGCACCAAATTCCATTCGGCCCTTGAAACGAGCTACAATCTGTTCTTTAGCGAGTAACTCAGCCACTTTACCTTCTACATCATCATACTTTTCCCACCGGACACTGTCACTGTTAAAATTGTACTTATGCAATATAGACGCTATATCACTGTCATGAAATTCCCCACCCCAGTAAATTGACCCTAATGCGTCAATGTCAACCATCTGATTAGTACACAATCTCTGTTCAGCATAATACCAATAGGCCGATCCAACTGAATTAGTTTCATCTCCACATGACGGAAAAACGAACAGTTCATCAACTTCCGGAAGAGACAGAATAGCCTGATTGACCTTAACATTCATAAAGGTACCTCCACTGACCGCCAATCGTGATAGACCTGTTTCACGTATACAACGCCCAACCCATTCCACTAAAAGCGATTCTATGAATGCTTGCAGACCTGCAGCAATTGTGTCAAAACGTTCGATTTTCAGTAGTTTGTCCAAGTATCTCCATAAGTATCCAACACGAGGCATACCAGCACGTCTACGCCACAGCAATGGATTTTGAGAATCCCACTCGAAAATCTCAAGTAGTCCTTGATACACTGGATTTTGGTCTATAGGTCCTCGATAGTATGGAGCCAATCCCATGATCTTATACTCATGTTCAAGTGGTACCATACCCATCATATAGGTGACCATCGCATATATTGTGGCAACAGAATTGTCCTCAGTAACATAACAAATTCTCTGTAATCTACCGCCATGACCTATATTTACCGTAGCACAGATTCCATCTCCTGCCCCATCATTAGTAAGTACTAGTATATGATCATTATAATTAGCCAAACCATAGTAAGCGCTGGATGCATGAGCAGTATGATGGTCAACAAAAGTGATTTTTTCAAGAGGTACTCCTGCTTTTGCTAACGAAGCAGATCGCAACGATTGAGTTTGATCCATTTTTCGTTTAATCTGGAATAACGTCCGGGCATTCCTGAATACCCTATTGTCGGCCGAGAAAGCACGCAATCCTCCCAACCAGGATTTGCTGAACCTACTCATATTGGCATAATCTTCTAACACATCTGTCCGTGTAATATATGGTGGCTGAGATATCCTACCGGCAACTACAACTTTGTCCACCTGATCAAATGAGTCAATACCACTCAATCGCAATGTCTCTTCGAGTGCTTTAACAGGAGTACCACCCTGATTCTTTAGACGTGAAAGACGTTCCTCCTGACAAGCAGCTATCACCCTACCATTCTGAATAGCTGCAACACTAGCATTATGACCATCATGTATGCCTATTATGTTCATAGCTATACCACCCTGCGATTATTAATTGCTCTACTCATAAGTGAACTCAACACATTAGTACAAACTGCTGTATCGAAATCAGAGACAATCAATTTCCTAGCTTGACGACCCAATTTATCTCGCAGCAAAGAATCATCAATCAATTGCAACAATGCTTTGGATAGACCATCGGAATCTCGTTCACTAATTACAATCCCATTCACTGAGTTTTCCACTATCTCTGGTAATGAACCGACATCCGTAGTCACTACTGGCAACCCCACTGCCATAGCTTCCACTATCGATGATGGTATACCATCTTCAAGCACTGACACAAATTTACCCGGATGATCTCCTTGGCCACCAGAAATACGCACGCAGGGCAAAACAAAAATCCAAGCCTTCGCCAATAGTTGTACTATATCTATAGATGACAAAGTGCCGTATAAAGTTACATGTTCCTCCAGTCTCTCATTACGAATTTGATTTTGTAACTGTTGATAGACTGGTCCATCACCAACAATGTCACAACGAAACTCTCTGCCCATATCACGAAGCATAGAACAAGCTCTTACCAAGTCATCAAGACCTTTAGATGCAACCAGCCTGGTCACACTAATAAGTGTAGGGGCATCAGATTTAGTTCCCGGGTTGGGTTTAAAAAACCTTGTGTCAACTCCTGGGTGAACAATATGTGCATCTACCGAATAAGAGTTAGAAGGAATATATGAGTTTATTGCTTTCAAAGCTCTCTTATTCTCGGCTACCACAAAACTAGCAAGATTAATTTTTTCCTGCAGGAGTGGATAGTTTCCAGTCACATCATTCGAGTGACCAGTGAAACTAAAGCCCACATCGAGAAACTTCGACAAAAAAATTGCAACATCTACAGTTCTACCAGCAAAATGTGCATGCAAATGCTCAACACCCAACGATCTTGCAGTATCATAGAAATAGCCAGCTTTCATAAAAGCATAAATAGCACGTGAAAGCGAATACCAAGATGACCCGTAGGCACGCAACATAAATAGTATCGACTGCAAATACACTTTTGGGAGATGAAACAGTATCTTAAGATGTGACCGCAACATCTTGACAGAAAACAGATTGCGGTTAAGGCAATAATGTGTGTCAACAAGATTATGATCTAGTTCCGCCGCATAATGCACAGGATACTCCTTATGTAAAGCAAAAACCGACACATACCACCCACGCTGAATCAAACCTGCAATCTCACGTTCTAGAAAAGTCATGACTCCAGGAAAACCTTCGGTAATATAAGCAATCACCTTGTCTGAACACATATTCTCAATATTAATTATCTAAGTTCCATTAACAACAATATGACTATATAGAGTTGGAGTACTTTATTTTTCTATACCAGTACCGCAAAGTTTCTGATCGTTTAGCTATCCCTCTGATTAATCTATAGAAACGTTGCAAATACACTGATCGTGAAGCCAATCTTTTGATATTACGTAGCAACAACAATACAGGAGCCAAAATATATACTACTGGATAAATAAATACATGATATGTAAAGACTACGGAAGGTCCACCATGAATAGCAAAAATATACATGGGTACACTAGAACTCCATTGTCGTAGCATCCCACTTCTCCATGCTCTTGAACTAGCATAAGCAGCATGACACCTAATCAAACGCTCTAGCTTACTATACTGTGTAGGTGTCAATTGCAACTTTAAATCTATTTCTCCGACCATATTGAGCAAATGCTGACAATACTCTTTAGTTACCTTTGGAGAAGAACAAATATCCCAGAATTCGCCACCTAATATCGATTCGCAGGTCATTAATAAACGTAATGGTCTGACTGCAACTTCATCAACAAATGACTTCATGAAACGCTCTAGTACAAATATCAGGTTATCACTTTGAGTCTTTGATTTGCTTACCGATTGTTGTCCCACATGAATGCGATAACGAGTTAGTGGTTCAGGTATCACCCGAGCTCTGTACCCAACTAATAAAAGCCTACGCCAAAGATCTTGATCCTCGCAATAAGGAAGGGTTTCGTCATACCCATTTACATTCATTACTGCATCACGCCTGAACATTACTGAAGGATGGTAAAGTGGCAAAGAATTAGTCAGACTAGTAAATAAGTAGTCAGCATAATCATCCACTTTTCCTAACCACAAGCCAGTCTCATGACCATGTTCATCGACTTTAGACATCCAGGTACCTACCACTGCAAGTCTAGGATCAGAATCCATTACAGCAACTTGACGCTCTAAACGCGTCGAGAGACTACTATCGTCTTGATCAAGTCTGGCAATATATCGTCCACGTGCGAGACCCAGTCCTATGTTCTGACACCTTACTTGACCTACATTTGACTCATTTTGAACGAATCGTATGCGGTCATCTGAATACGACAAAACCACATTCGCAGATTCATCAGTACTAGCATCATCTACAATAAGAAATTCAAAATCCTCAAACGTTTGTTTGAGAATACTATCAATAGCTTCTCTCAAATATCTCATACCGTTATATACAGGCATTAAAACGGTAGCAGTAGTCATAATTTAATCACATCAGCTCAAACAATATTTGTTGTCATAACAGAACTGGAAGCAACTCACTTACAACATAATCTTTGAGAGCATCTTCCCAAGGCCTCATCCAATCATATCCCAAGAGTTCCAATTTGTAGTTACGCAGTGCCTCCATCCGAATGCGAGGTGCCGGAGTTGGAAAGTGCTCTGATGACACAGATTCAATTTCTACATCTGGGTATTCTAGAACATCACTTAAAGCCTCTGAAATTTGGTAACGAGAAGCTATGCCCGGGTTTACCATGTGATATAAGCCATAATAACCCGTATCAACTAGTTTAGAGATCCCATTGAGTAAATCACGAGCATAAGTAGGACTGCCATACTTGTCATTTACCGCTTTCAAGGACGAATTTCCTTCTATTATCATACGGGCTATTTTACCGACAAATTTTTTGTCTTTCTCCCCACCACCTATCATCCAGCCAGCCCGCACTATGTAATACCTGTTCAACAAAGACTTGACAATTTGCTCACCAGCTAATTTGGATTCGCCATACACATTGATCGGACCAGGTTCGTCGAACTCGGTATATTCTATTTTCTTATCCCCTGGAAATACATTTCCTGTACTCACATACACTAGTAGCGCATTAGTAGCCTGACAAGCCAAAGCAATATTCTGAGTACCAATCGAGTTAACAGTATGTGCCCAATCAGGTTCCAATTGACATCGATCCACATCCGTGGCCGCTGCTAAATGAAGCACTAAATCAGGCTTAATTTTCTTTACAGTATCTATAATCGCAACAGGATTACATACATCCAGCGAAATACAATCCTTGTCCATCTCCACCAAATCAGTCAGATACAATTGATGATCAGAAAATACATCGCGCACATAGCTACCTACCATTCCAGCAGCACCAGTAACAAGAATTCGATTATTTTTCACTAGTCTCCTCACTTACTATAAATGCTTCTAAAGATCTAGGCGTAACAGGTGCAAATACCATTTTCATAGATTCATTTATATTTGATAGCCAATCACGATAATCATCACTAGAACGTTTAAGTATGTTCTGTGCTTTAACACATAAATCCTGATGCGTATCAGCAGCGCAACGTAAATGCGAAAACATTCGCAAATCATCTAGATCAATAAATGTTTCTGGAACCACAGACAAAACTGGAATTCCCATACACAGTGCCTCTAAACACACTGAAGTAGATGAATAAATTAGCAGATCAACTTTTGGAAGAAGTTCTGAAACAGACTCTTTCATAATACAAAAATGTTGTGGCATCTCTCCATTAAACACGGAGTGATAGTGCGTATCATCAATATACAAATGAGGATGGATTTTGATCCATATCTTTTTATCCGTATCTTTACCAAACGCCAAGTATATATTCCGCAAAACTTCAAGCGTGAGATTTTCTCCAGCATTTGATGTAACTAGAATTGTGGGATNNTCATTATCTCGATGACATGACTCTATGGTTGTAGGCAAGGGGTCAAATCTCAGTGCGCCTCCAACATCTACAGATTTATAACCTCGGCTCAACAACTCTTCCGCCCAAACAGATCCAGTACACACGACTTGATCTGGTAAAACACCCGCTTGAAACTCGAATGATTTAGGTGAATAACAATGATAATTCCAGTTAAGTGTTGTGTGTTGATAACCAATCAGTCCATCAGCAACATCACGTTGGCGCATTCCCAAGTAAAGAGCCTTCTCCCAAATATGATTCTCGAAAGTGCCCAAAACCTTATTGAATCTCCTACAATCCTTGCCCAATCGCATTGCAAATGCATAGTACAAATAAGCAGCACTTGTACGAGACGACCATACCTGACTCCATCGCTCCTCAGCAACCAAATGTTGAACAGACCACGACCTAAAATTAGGCACACGCCTAGGCAGCCAACAAAAAATTAGTGGAAAAAATATTGCTTTTAGAACATCAACAAATTTCAAATACAGATGTGACGGAAACAAAAGGCCCGATTCCGACAGGGGCTTCAGAAGATTGTAAAGTACTGAATGTCTAGCAACAATAGTAAGCGGAAGGAAAAAATATTTGACCTCATATCCTTTTTTGCGCAAATGATAGGGTAATATACCAAAAAATCTGTCGACGAATTCATTATCATCATTAACACTATCATCCCTGAGCCAAGAATGAAACAATACAGAGCCTTTATAATCGCTAACCACTAAGTCTGCTTGAGATTGTCTGTTACACAAAGCACGAATTACTCTCCACAAGGACAGCCAACTTCTTATGAGTGCTATGCGAGACCATAGTCCATAAACCGCGCAAGCAAACGATTGCTTAACAGCACTTAAATCTGAAGACCATCTATCAATCTCAATCAGATCTAAGTCGACACCCTGTGCATAAGAAATCAAAGCACGGCGCAATCCGTAACTCTCAACAACAATGAGCCAATTTGTCTTTGAAGAATTTTTCACCTGGTCTATGATTATCTTTAAATAACACATATGAAAATATAGTAGCGATACAAATGGATTCTTTTCAGAAATTTGCCCAATCCACCAACCTAAAGAATTATGCGCCCTTCCTAAGTCATCTATCCATTCATTAAAATCTTCTGCTAAATCGTCTGCTGCTTGTTGTAATTGATTGGCCATATTAATACGTGTCTGAACCGCATCAAGATGATTTTCCCAATGAATTCTTAACCTAATATCATGACCTGCATATATCCAGCTACAATCAGTTTGCGATTGCACAAAACGATTAGCTCTAGAAGGACTAGATTTAGCAGATACTAATAGTAATTTACTCACAGTTTTAGTGACATATACTGCATCTAATGATATTAACCAGGTTTATACAAATTAAACGGAATCACACAGTTTTTCAAAATAACAACTTCAGCCTAAAGATCCTTTTCAGCAATGTTTTTGTTAGATGCATACACCTTGTAAGACCACTTATGGCGACCAGACGATAAGCTAAATCGACCGCCAGCACCGAGAATTAGAGCAAGCCCGGCAGCTACATCCCACAACATTATGTCTTCTTCAATATATGAATCTACCCTACCACAGGCAACATAAGCTAACGATAGAGCAGCAGAACCCATAAGCCTTACTTTCTTGTAGTCAGATACATGCTGCACAAAATCTGAGAGGCTTCGGGTAGAAAAATCTGTATTTACCGGAAAGCCAGTACACAATATCGCATCTTCAATATTACTCGTCTCACTTACTTCAATACGTTTACCATCAAGAGTAGAATTACTATTGGCAATTCCGGAAAAAATCTCTCCCCGATTGAAATCATACACAACACCAAGAAGAGGATTGTTTCCACTCCAAAGTCCTATTGATGTACAACACATAGGAATTTCTCTCGAAAAATTAACGCTTCCATCGAGTGGATCTACAACCCAAAAAGGGTCGTTAGATGCCGATTTTGATGACTGCTTAACCAGACCTGTCTCTTCAGTCAAAATAGAATAATCGGATTGGGAGCTCAAGATATCGACAATTATGTTCTCTGATTCCCTATCAGCCAACAGTTTGCTATCTCTGCGCAAATGCTTTTCAACAAAGCGGGATTCGGTAGGACAGTTTACCAAGAATTGACCAGCTTCTCTTGCGGCATACTCGGCAATTTCTAGAAAATTATTAAGTTTATTCTGTAATTCTTCCATCGAATGTATACGAAAACAGATCGGTTACAAATCCATATAACGTCTAGTAATCGAATCTGCTTTTAAACGCTCTTCCACGACCAGTTTATCCGTTTCAGTATCCACACCANNACACCAAAAGTCTGGAACTTAGTTTCCATAGCATGGACAGGCAAATCATGATCAATGGCTCTTAGCAAATCAATACCCTCCTGTAGTTCAAGTGGTCCAGGATCCAGTTCAGTCAATTTTATGCAAAAGTCCGATCTAAATCCTAAAATTGGCACCTGCCTCATAACTGGATAACTACGTACATTGACCAAAGCAGATGGAATTGGATATCGAGAAAAATAAACAACCCGCTTGTACAAGTTACATACTACCTTAACTGTATTGGGTGACTGCATTTCCTCTTCAGAAGTAAGTTCTGCAATTGGATTGATACATTGGTATGTGCGGTTATCGTCCAACTCCTGTACTACATCTCGTATAAGTTGCGGATGAACCAATGGCTCATCACCCTGTATATTTAATATCGTCCTACATTTCACCTTAGTTGCCACTTCCGCAACTCTATCATTTGACCTCTCATGCAACGAGGAAGTCATTACAACCTCTGCACCTAAAGATTCTGATACTTCACGAATCTCATCATCACATGTTGCTACAATTATCCGGTCTAGAACTCCACTTAGCTTGGCACGTTGCCACACATGAAATATCATTGGATGCCCCAATATTGGAGTTATGGGTTTGCCAGGAAATCTACTAGATCCCATCCGAGCCGGTATTACACCAATTACATCACTGGACATATATTCACCCTATTCATATTCTGGTATTGTGTCACTCAATTCATACCTTGCACGCCACTCTTCATCAGCACAATAGATTCGAAAAACAAGATGCATAGTATTCAAAGCATCCATAGAAGAACCGTATTTTATTGCTGTCCCATTTATTACTGCATCAGCAAATTCAGCAATTTCATCACGCCAAGAGTTGTCTTGACTATAGTTAGTCACAACTTCGCTCGACTCTCCTCTATCATCTTCACCCGAATAAACCACTGTCATTGTTTCAGCCCCATAACTTTTGGATCCAGATAATATTCCAGACAGTATTATCATTCCCTGTGCTAATGTTATTTCCAGGCGGAAACGGTGGCGCCATTCGGTAGCTGAAGAATGCAACATTGCTACTACCCCATCGCCAGTCCGCATCAAAGCATAGGCATTATCTTCCACATCATGGTTCCAATAATTATTGGAAACAAAACTATAGACATCAGAAAATTCGCCTACAAATAGTCTCATCATGTCTACCATATGAATACCTTGATCTAGTAAAATGCCTCCGCCAGCTAGAGCACGTTTCGTTCGCCATTGAGACGATTGGGAATCAAAACTCAGTAATTTGGATTTTCCATACACTCCTCTCATGTTTATTATTCGTCCGAGCTTCTGCTCTCTGACAATATCAAAAGCATCTCGCACTGAATCGTGATAACGATGATTGAAACCATATTTCAGTTTTAGTTCAGGATGTCTTCTTTCACATTCAATAACCTTGGTAATACCGCTTAAGTCACGACTAGGTGGCTTTTCACAAAACACATGGATTTCCTGATTTAGACCAGACACAGTCACTTCAGGTGCTATATCATTCGTCATACAAACGAACAAAATGTCAAGATCGTCGGACAACAAACTTTCATAATTGGTGTAATATCTCACACCATCCTTCGGAGCATCGTTATCAACAAAAGTCCTGTCGCAAACAGCAACAGTTTGTAAACTATGGTGCTGGTCAATAAACAATCGCCGGCGCTTTCCAACCACCCCATATCCCGCTATTCCAACCTTTAATTTGCTTACCATATCACTTTCCAGAACAATTTAATAAATGAACATTATGTGCCGAATACATGCAAACATAATAATTACAATTGTGCATAATATGATTCAAGATATTAGTAACAGACCATCTACAGGCCACGTATGAATATGGTGTTCACAGAGTTCTCGAAATTAGTGCCCTTGAGAGAGGTGCTGGAGTGTAATTGAAAATCTTTTACTTGCTCGAAACCTTCGCCAACCAGCTTTTGTACAATAGGACTACGCTCAATATCTTCACTGGAAACCTCTACCAATACAGATCTTAGACGGCTATCTGATAAGGTCTGCAAACCACCTGATATAATCTTTTCCTCAAGTCCATCCACATCAATCTTTATATGATTGGGGAAATCGAGACCCCACACTTTCCATAAGTAATCTAGAGATACACCAATCATACCTTGCACATGAAATGGATGGAATGCCTCGTTACGATAATCTTCTGCAACTCCAAAACTATGTAAAGCAGAACCAGCAGTTAGGTAGCGGTCAGAAATGACTTCTTCGAAATTGTCGGGATGCAAATAAAAATTGTCAAAATGTACTTTATCTGTTAAAGCTAAACAACACGGCACAATATTTCCTGTAAGTTTATTTAGATGTATGTTTACATTCAACTTAGCATAATTAAGCGCTTCTGGTTCAAATGCAAATATCTTACAGTTACCACTTAAATGCTTAGCTGCAAACAACGAGTACAGGCCAATATTAGCTCCAACATCATACATTACATCACCCTGGCAAAAATAACGCTCAATCCAGTCTAAGGTCTCTGGCTCCTTGGAAATATAGGTGTTAGCTCTATATTGTTCGATGTCTGAATCGACATCAATTAAGATGACATGATTTCTAACATTACACGAATACACTTTGGAAACTTTGATTACGCGCTTAGCTATATTAGTAACAGTTCTCTTGAATATTCTCACTACACGATCAAACACTTAATCACTCCTTATTCGATTTATACAAAGCCAATTAGCAGGCTAACAGAAAAGTGTGTGGTCATACGTATATACCTTCTGATCAATCAATGTAGTTTCAATTTACTCTTTCAGCTACAACACGAATATGAGAAGACAGTAAATTTTGTTGCAGGAATCTTTGAAAAGCATCATTAATCTGATCATTATCTTGAGACATCAATAGATTCACAAAACGAGATCTTTGTATTCCTTCACTCTCCCGATAAGTGTTTACAACTATGTCTAAATCTAACTCGCCAGGAGTCTCAATCTTTATAACTCGGTAACCACTTCTTTCCATCAGACATCGGATTCCGTCAACTGACATGATATTGAGATGATGAGGAGGAGTAATACTCTTACTATCTTCCCATAATACCTGGATATCAAACCCAGTAGCAGTCAGAGTTGTCAAAAGCAATCGACCGCCAACACAAAGTCCCTTACGAATACTTGTCAAGAACTTATAAGGACTGTACACATGTTCTAACACCTCAAAGCAGGTTGCCACATGAGCACTTATATCATCTGATTGAAGATCTTCGGCATATTTGTTTATAACCTTAAATCCACGTTGAATACATAGAGAAGCAAATTCTTTGTTTGGTTCTATGCCAACCACATCAGCGAATTGCCCCGTAGCTTGGGCTTCATCAAGCAACATACCATACCCACTACCAACGTCTACCAATACCGGACCAGTATTAATGTCATTATTTCGCACACTAATTATCAGAGCGAGTTGAGCCCTAGGTCGAAACATCATTTTACGTCGCGCTTCAGACGTTTCCTGATAAAAATGGCTTGCCCAAAATTCCACAGATTTAGCCGTCTGGTAAAAACTTTCC
>DCAJ01000025.1:12213-12529 GCA_002311455.1 Anaerolineales bacterium UBA1136
GCTTGTCACTGAAGAAATTCTCAATATCAGCGATCGAGAGTTCTATAAATTTATTGAAAAGATCAAGGGGTCGTATATCGGCCTCTTTCATAATTATTCTCCACCTGCTACTGGCACAATTGCACCAGTCATATAAGTGTTGAGAGGGGATACAAGGAACGCCACAACTTCTGCAATCTCGCTAGGGTCAGCTGCCCTACCTAATGGAATCAATGACTCTCTCGCAGAAAGATCATCTCGCCCAATACGCTGATGGGCAAAAGTTTTTGTCACTCCTGCACGGACAATATTCACTAGAACTCCTGAATTGGCAGCA
>DCAJ01000067.1:0-1120 GCA_002311455.1 Anaerolineales bacterium UBA1136
AGGTGTTTATGTTAAAGAAGTATCCGACCAAAATTCATTCAAGCAATTTGTTAGTATGTATCAAGATGCTATGGAAAGATTGAATGCAGAAGACCACCTTTATTTTTCTGATACATATTTTGTTGATTTGTATAACTTGGTTAATTCCAATGGATGTTTGTTGCTTGCAATGCATGACAAAAAATGCATATCTGCTGGCGTGTTTCTAAAGGGGTCTCTTTGGATGCATTATCATTTGGCTGCATCTAATCATGGCAATATGGTATCGGGAGCTAATAATCAATTGCTTTTGACTGCTTCCCGTATTGGATATAAGTTAGGGCTTCAAGGATTGCATTTAGGAGGAGGAAGAACTGCTGATCAAGAAGATTCTCTTCTTCGATTTAAGCGGTCAATGTCTACAAATACTCACAGATATTTCATTGGTAAACGAATTCATATGCCCGATATTTATGAGTATTTATGTAATAGATGGCAGGAAAATTATCCTTCATTAGTATCGAATTATGGTAACAGATTGCTGTGTTATCGTTATGTTTCGTAGTTTTATTCTTGGTTATGCTACATAAAATATCGTCTTTTGAACATTTCTCTAATGACTAGAATTTCTTTTTCTTCTGTCAATTATCAATCTGCTGAGTCAGTAGCCATTATTACAGGAGTTGCACGTTCAGGCAAGACAACTGTAGGAAATATACTTGGTTCATGTCGAAATGTGGATCATGTGGAGGAGCCAAAACCTTTTATACATTTACCAATTTTGGCTCATGCTGGTTCAATGCCTGAGTCACTGGCATTGGCTATGTTTCAAGCATATGTGTTTGATTTGTGGCATGAGCGCACTCTCATGCGTAATGTTAACTTTCGACCTAGTGATCAATCGTCTATATGGAAACAGAAATCACCTAACGAAATTATTAGTAGGCTGATTAGGATGAAGGCTAGAGAGGATGTAGAGCAATATTATTATAAGAAACATCCGGAACTTGTGCTGACTCTCACTCATCTTATACCATTTTGCGATTTTTTTTGGAAGGCTTTACCTGGATGTAGGATAATTCATGTGCTACGTGATTGTCTACAAGTGGGGGGGGGGGTTTTTTAAAAAAAAAGGGGGGGG
>DCAJ01000067.1:1147-2883 GCA_002311455.1 Anaerolineales bacterium UBA1136
TAGTATTTTGCTTACCATATTGGGTTGAAATTGGTCATGAAGAATATTACTTGGCGATGACAACTTTTTCTAGAGGCCTCCATTACTGGCGGAGGTTGTTGGAAATGGCTGATAACACAACAAAGGATTCGAACAATGACCGTTTGCTTCATTTGATTAAGTTTTCAGATGTACTAGATCGTCCACATGATACTATAAACAAATTAACTGAAACTCTTGGGTATCGTCATACTAGTCTGACTAAGAGATTGATATCAAAAGTCAATCGAAGTGAAGAAGTGCAGATTTCTAATAACATTTGGACTGATGTGGATGAACGAGAGCTCAATGCTGCGCGAAACATTTGCTGTGAATTCAATTTAGATACTACTAGCATTGACATAGCATTGGATAAATTGTGCTAGAAAATAATCGTGTGTTAGTATGAAGAAATGACCACATCTAAAGTCACGAAATACTTTAACGAGAATAGTGAGGCTTGGATTTCATCTTCTTATGAAGGTGATGGATATGATTATCCAACTGCTCGTTTGCGGGCAGAAAAAACGATTGAAATAATATCTCAATTATTTCCAAAGAGTAATGCCAACATTCTTGATTTAGGATGCGGAGCAGGTCATATGGCCATAAAATTGGCAGAAAAAGGTTTCCGAGTAACTGGTATAGATAATTCGGATTCTATGCTTGCTATAGCCAATGAAACAAGTGAAAAGATCAAACAAGAGCATACGGGACAGGTTGAATTTGTACATAGTGACATTATTGACAATAAAGTGTCTAAGTCCTCATATGATGTTGTGAGTGCTTTAGGAGTAATTGGATATCTTCCAAATGACATATCTATATTTTGCGAGGCGCAACGTATCTTAAAATCTGGTGGGTCATTCATTGTGTCTTGCCGTAATCGATTATTTAATATGGTAAGCATTAGCGATCACACCTTGCGTGAAGTCGAGTGTGGTACAGCTAAGCCTTTGATAGAGGAAATACAATCGCTTTATCAGCAAGTACCTGATGTTGATGCAGACAACTTTATTAAGTTATTGTCTGAACTATCAAATTCGTTAGCTTCCGGAACTAAACCTGAGGTAAGGGTAAGGAAACAAAATGCTAAACCAGAAGTAACTAACTCAATTGATGCGCGACAGCATACACCAAGAGAGCTACTTGCAAGTGCTGAGGAACATGGATTTCAGCATCAGGCATACTATGGAATAAACCCTCATTTGCTTATGGCTAGTCTAAATAATTTGATGCCACCGAACTTGTATCGTACTATTTCGAGTTCTCTTAGCGCACTAGACCATTTGCCTGTCGGATTAATTTGGAGCTCAGTATTTATAGGTGTATTTACTAAGAAATAAATTGCGATCAATGTATGTTGCGGTTATTGAAACCGGCAAAAATGTCTTTATGCTTGGTTGTAATATTTACAATTCGATTATGATTGTTCTCATTCTAAGGAGTAAAAGTGAACACTGATTTTGGAAGCCTATGTATTAGAACCGATAGTTCTATTCGACAAGCTATCGACTGTATAGAGCGTAGTACGGCTAAGATTGTACTGGTGGTGGACGCTGAGAGACGGTTGTTGGATACTATTACCGACGGTGATATAAGACGTGCTATTTTGGCTGATATAAATTTGGATGCTGATGTAAGTGCTTTGCGAGGTAGAAAAGGTAGCAACAGTCGTTATCAGCAGGCAATTACTGCTTCAATTGAAACTGAAAAAC
>DCAJ01000067.1:2931-6031 GCA_002311455.1 Anaerolineales bacterium UBA1136
CGTTCTACTGAGTTTGATGAAGCAAAATGATATTAGACACATACCACTTGTGGATGAGAAACAAAGTGTAGTGGGATTAGTGACACTGCGAGAGTTGATTGCAGATGACACATTACCAATTCAAGCTGTGGTGATGGCTGGTGGTTCTGGCACTCGTTTACGTCCCTTAACTGAAAATTTACCCAAGCCGATGGTTCCAGTAGGTGGTAGACCTATGTTGGAGCGCATAATAGAGCAATTGCGGGATGCAGGTGTTTCAAGAGTGATGGTTACAACACATTACAAGAGTGAACTAATATCCAATCACTTTGGTGATGGGCAGGGATTCGGTGTAAATATTAGTTATGTGGAAGAGGATAAGCCTATGGGTACAGCTGGAGGGCTGAGTAAGCTAGAACCTTCTGACGACCCTATTTTGGTCATTAATGGTGATATTCTTACAAGAGTTGATTTCAGGGCGATGTTGGATTTTCATGTTGAGCATAAAGCTGAAATGAGCGTTGCTGTTAGAAGACATGAGACCCAGATTCCATATGGAGTGATTGAAACCGAAGATGAGAGAATAACGCAAGTATTAGAAAAGCCTATTGTCAACCATTTTATTAATGCTGGTATATATTTACTCAATCCTGCTGTATTTAAACTTATTCCAGAAAATGACTCATATGACATGCCTGAGTTGATCAATCGTTTGATAAACGATGGCCGAACCGTAATAAGCTTTCCGGTGAGGGAGTATTGGTTAGATATTGGACAGCACAAAGATTATATGCGTGCTGAGGAAGATGTGCGTAAGGGTAAAGCCTAACTATGACCGATAAGATACTGATTACTGGGGGTGCTGGATACGTTGGATCAGTAGTAGCAAGACATCTTCTGCGGTTGGGATACTATGTTAGGGTTTTAGATTCATTACTGCATGGGGGCAATTCCCTTCTCGGATTATACTCAGAAGATAAATTTGAATTTATGAGAGGCGATATCAGAGATAAGGAAATTGCGTTACAAGCAGTGCTAGGAATGGATAGTGTTGTGCATTTAGCTGCAATTGTTGGTGATCCAGCTTGTGCCAGGCAACCAGACGAGTCACAATCGGTTAACTTGGATGCTTCCCTTCAAATGTTTGAAACAGCAAGGGATCAGGGTGTCGGCAAATTTATATTTACTTCTACTTGTAGTAATTATGGGAAAATGGTTGACTCATCTCAGTATGTTACTGAGGAGTCTGAATTGCGTCCGGTATCTCTTTATGCGGAAAATAAGGTAGCTGTAGAGACATCTTTACTGTCAGAATCTTCTCAGGATTCCGTGAATGTTACTGTATTACGTCTTGCTACTGCATTTGGTTTGTCACCTCGGATGCGTTTTGATCTTACTGTTAATGAATTCACGTTGGAATTGCTGGTAAATAAAACCCTTATGGTTTATGGAGAGCAATTTTGGAGACCATATATCCATGTGTGTGATATAGCTCGTGCTGTTTCTATAGTACTGGAAGCATCATTAGATAAAATTAGTGGTCGCGTATTTAATGTGGGGGATAATAGCCAGAATTTTCGTAAAGGTGAGATTGTTGAACTAGTTCGGTCAGTTATTAAGCAAGAGTGCAATATTCAACATGTGAAAAAAGAAGAAGACCCCCGTGATTACCGCGTATCATTTGATCGTATAAATAGCGAGCTTGGTTTCTCTATAACTCGTACCGTTGAAAACGGTATTCGAGAAATAGCAGATGTTGTGCGTAAAGGTGTGATTGCCGATTTTGATCACCCATATTATCGAAACTGAATAGAAAACTGTGAATGCCAATCAGCAACATAACAAACTGAAGTCACCTATAAATATCCCTCTTTCAGTACCGGAAATTAAAGGCAATGAGTGGGATTATGTAAAAGAATGTTTAGATACTAATTGGGTATCTTATGTAGGGCATTACGTAAACAAATTTGAAGAGGTATTGGCTGACTACGTGGGCGTTCAATATGCGGTCGCTACTGCTAGTGGTACTGCTGCACTGCACACAGCTCTCTTAGTTGCTGGAATTCAACCAAATGATGAAGTGCTGGTGTCGACATTAACGTTTATTGCTCCTGTTAATGCGATTCGTTATGTGGGTGCTTGGCCTGTGTTCATTGACTCAGAACCCAAATACTGGCAGATCGATCCCAACAAGGTGGTGGATTTCTTAAATCAGGAATGTAGATGGAACAATGGCAATCTTTACAACAAGCTGACTGGTAGACGAATCAAAGCAATTCTACCAGTGCACATATTGGGTCATCCGGTAGACATAAATCCTATTGTTGAAATAGCCCGTAAATTCAATCTTACTGTAATAGAAGATGCAGCAGAAAGTCTAGGTGCCAAGTATCATGGAAAGCTAGTTGGTGATCTTGGAGATATTTCCTGTATTAGCTTCAACGGAAACAAGGTAGTCACTACTGGAGGGGGTGGGGCAATTCTAACTAACAATGAAGAATGGGCTGTCAGGGCAAAACACCTTACTACTCAATCTAAGCAGGATTCTTTAGAATATGTGCATGATGAGATTGGTTATAACTACAGAATGAACAATATTGCAGCTGCAATAGGGGTTGCTCAGATGGAGCAACTTGACAGCTTTATTGATAAAAAACGCCAAATTGCTTCCATGTATTCAAAGGGTTTACAAGATTTGGCGGATTGTAGCTTGATGGAGGAAGCTAAATATGCTTTCAGTACATTTTGGTTGTATACGCTACTAGTGCATGATTCCGTGGTAGACAGTGATAGTCGGCAGGTGATTAGAGAGTTACAGAAATTTGGTATACAGTCTCGTCCTCTATGGCGTCCTGCTCACCGACAAAAGATGTACCAAGATTGTGTTTATTATGGTACGGATTGTGCGGACAGCATTAATGCGCTTGGAGTACAGCTTCCTAGTTCAGTAGGTCTTCAGATTGAAGAACAAGAATATGTAATACAAACCATATGTTCGTTACTAAACAGATGATTCGGATAAGTTAAATGCATGTTGATAGGCGTACTTCAGGTAGTAACTGTATTGTGATTGTACAAGTTTTATCGTTTTTCACTTTGCTTCCGTTATTAAAATCATTTA
>DCAJ01000067.1:6140-6488 GCA_002311455.1 Anaerolineales bacterium UBA1136
CTTGTCAAATAGTAAGAGAAGAAATATATCCAATTGATAGTAGTTGTAACAAAGCCCATGTTAATAAAACAGAAGCGTACAATGAGCTTAGTGAGCTACATCAGACAATATTAAATCTTGTTATTAAGACTATCAAGAACGTTGATGTTTATTATCGTAAGCTTTTAGTAGCAAACATCATAAAGAGATGTAACGATGATATTAGAAATCAAGAACAACAGCGTTTGGTGCATTACGCTCACAAAATGCTAGAGAAAACTAATAGTAATGTTGTGGTTATACTTAGGCCTCTATTGGTTAGGGGTTATGAAAGAATAGCTGAGAGAGAACAAGATTGGTTAGATTCTG
>DCAJ01000067.1:6561-6822 GCA_002311455.1 Anaerolineales bacterium UBA1136
AGGTTATAAAAGAATAGCTAAGAGAGAACGAGATTGGTTAGATTCTGGAATTGTTTATCAATTTACATTTTCTAAGAACATGCTAGTAGTTCTTGCACGTGCATTGTACAGAGTGATAGTATCAATGGTTCCTTCAATCCCTGGGTCTCTTAGTTCTTCTGAGCAAAAATCAGTTGGCGTGGAAGCTCTCTGGGGCCTAGACAAATCAAAGCAGAATGATTTTTTCTGGTGGAATTACACTGACATACATGGGTCGTGTCT
>DCAJ01000033.1:0-2042 GCA_002311455.1 Anaerolineales bacterium UBA1136
CTCCATCCAAGCTCCCCTATCAGGCACAAGTTTTGCAGTTGACATAATTTTGCCAGAAACAGGATCATGTTGAGCCTCAAAATAAACCCCTGGTGACCTAATAAGCTGTGAAACCACAACGCGTTCAGTACCGTTGATAATAAATGTGCCCTCTTCCGTCATTAAAGGAAAATCTCCAAGAAAAATGTCAGTAGTTGTAGGCTCTGAGACATCATCACCTACCAAAAGTACCTTCACGTATAGTGGAGCAGAGTAAGTAAGGTCCCTATCCAGACATTCGGCTTGATCCCATTTTGAATCCATAAACCAGTATTTCAGGCCAAAATCTTTCGACTCAGGAGTATTTCCCGGAAAGTAAAGTCTCATGCCCCCATTAAATGATACAATCGGGGAAATCTCATCAAACAACTCCTCTAAGCCTTCTTTTATAAGCCAATCAAATGAATCAAGTTGCATCTCGATAAGCCTAGGAAGAGGATATGAGTACGAAATGCGCGCATATGATTTTTCACGTGAGGAGGTGTTCATACTGTTTGGAGTCTCCTGTTTGTTATATTTATACGACTAATTACAGATGATGCCACACTAACAAAAAATAGAACAATTGATCGGGTGTTTTACAAATCTAATACTTCCATCAACTATTATGACCTAATGACCCACATCCACAACTAGAAACAACTAGTAGTATTCAAAAAGCGGCTGATGCATACAGGGTCATATTCGTAACTGCACTAACATTACGAATATATTCTACGCTCTCTTATTTAATTTTCTGTTTGTCCTATTTTTAATGTCTTGCTCTTTCTTGCTACTGTTTCAATATTGATGACGTCGCGTTATTCAAGTTATACAAAAAATAGATAATTCACCACAGTACAGTTTTGAATAGTCCAAGCCTCATTCTGTTGCAGCACAAACTTTTAGTATATCAATGATTTAGGATAATGTCAAAAATTATAAGGGCCAGATGGCAACACAAATTGTACTTTGTTAATCAGAGCACTACATAATAACAGAATATAATCATCTTGATCTACACTGCAACAACATGATAAAAGAGATTTAATATTAATTATTGGCCAGATAACTTATTGCTTGCTCAAATTGAGCTGGCCTTATTCCAAAATATCTTTGAATACTATTGACTTCACAATTGCAATCTCGAGAAATGTAATCAATCCAATTAGAAGTTATTGAAGATGATCCTAATAATCGACGGAGCACAAGAACTAGCCATCGCATTTGAACTACTGGAACAGAGACAAGTAGTCTTCTGGTTCCCACAACTTTCATAATAGATGTCAACATTCGGTCTACCGTAATAAATTCCGGACCACCAATATCAATAGTCTCATTGGTGAACCGATTGTCTGACACTAGTCTGCTAACACAATTTGTATAATCGCCTATCCAAATAGGCTGTCTTATTGATTTACCAGATCCCGGCCTGGGAAACACCCAAGGTATAGATTTCATCAACAAAGCTAAGGTATTAGTAAATTGATCGCTTGAGCCAAATATCGCTGCGCTACGAATTATTGTAAACGGAATGCCGCTTCTCCGAACAAACTCTTCGATAACGCCCTTAGTCTTGAGTATAGGATAAGCCGATGAGCGTCCTGAACCTAAATGTGATGGATACACAAACCTCCTAATTCCCATTTCCTTAGCAGCTGAAAGCAGCTCCCTGGTACCTTTGTAGTCAACTTCCATAAGTTCATTCCATCCCCCGTTACATTGTGCGCTAGCCAAATGGACTATAGTGTCAACACCAACCAATGCCTTCCTTAGTCCACTTGGATTATGTATACTTGCAACCACAAACTCCTTACGGATCAAATTGCCCACGTATCCATTTTCAAATCCATTTTCAAATTCAGATTGCATCAAACACCGAACGCTATGCCCATGTTCAATAAGAAGAGGAACCAATGACTGTCCAACAAAGCCTCTAGCCCCAGTAACCAAAATCACTATATCTTTCCTTAACTTGTTTTCACTGTGCATAATGGTATCATATGTGATAAATCTTTCGATAG
>DCAJ01000033.1:2077-5937 GCA_002311455.1 Anaerolineales bacterium UBA1136
GATAGTAAGCATTCTGGCAATTTTGCGGAAAAGTAGCTTCGCTAAACTGATAAAATGTGAACCCACAACTTACCAGATGCTATGGTGTTGTAAATAAAGATTTGGTCTATATAAATACAGTATGGAGAACAGATAGTGAAACCAAAAGTTGTAATTACAGGCATGGGAACAGTAAATCCACTCTCTCTCAATGTTGAGGAAACGTGGCACATAGCCGCATCTGGTAAGTCGGGGATCGGTCAAATCACTCACTTCGAGCCTGACCAACACGCAACTAAATTTGCTGGAGAGGTTAAGGAATTTGATCCAGAATCTCGATTTGGTAAAAAAACTGCGCGTCACATGGACAGATTTGTTCAATTTGCAGTAGCCGCAACCGAAGAAGCATTGCAAGATGCAAACCTAAATATTACTGACTCTAATAGGGACCGCATAGGGGTAATAATAGGTACAGGAATAGGTGGAGTCAACACACTAGAAAAGCAGGCTGCAACTTTGAGAAAGAGTGGCCCGAAACGAGTAAGTCCATTTATGGTGCCGATGATGCTTCCAGACACAGCAGCGGGCCAGGTAGCAATCAATTTCGGCGCACGAGGACCGAATTTATGTATTACGTCAGCATGTGCTAGTAGCACAAATGCGCTCGGTGAAGCCGCAGAAATTATTAGGCGTGGTTCTGCCGATATGGTTATTGCAGGAGGAGCAGAGGCTGCAATTACTCCTGTTACAATTGCTGCTTTTGCAAACATGGGAGCCCTATCATCCAGAAACGATGATCCTACCTCGGCTTGCCGTCCATTTGATCGAGACCGTGATGGGTTTGTTGCTGGAGAAGGAGCAGCCATATTGTTGCTTGAATCAGAAAAACATGCCCTAGACCGTGGTGTCAGAATATACGCAGAGGTCGCAGGCTACGGCCTTTCTAATGATGCATATCATATCACTGCACCTGCATCTGACGCAGCATCTGCAGTTATTTGTATGCATCTAGCTATACGTAGCAGCAATTTGAAACTGACGGAGATCGACTACATTAATGCTCACGGAACTTCCACACCATTGAACGACAAAACAGAAACACTAGCCATAAAAAAAGTGTTTGGTAATCATGCATATGAAATTCCCATCTCATCAACTAAGTCAATGCATGGTCACCTCCTAGGAGCAGCTGGAGCACTGGAAGCTATCATGTGTGTAAAATCGTTAATACACGGAATAATTCCTCCTACCATAAATCAATTTACTTCTGACCCGGACTGTGACTTGGATTACGTAGCTAACAAATCTAGAGAATTGTCCGCAAATGCGATAATGTCAAATTCATTTGGGTTTGGGGGACATAACGCTAGTCTAATATTCACCAAATACAAAACCAACAACCTGAGTCCTACGAATGCCTGGTCTACCTAATGGTCTAAACAGATATGCCCATATCTGTGGGTGGGGAACTGCTGTACCTGATACCATACTGACAAATAGCGAATTGTCTAGAATGGTTGATACTGATGATGAATGGATAGTGGCTCGCACAGGTATAAAACAACGATATATTGCAAATGGTAAAGAGACTACTGCATCACTGGGTGTTGAGGCAGCTAAAGCGGCATTAGATACTGCAGATATATCTCCAAATGATCTAGATCTGATAATAGTTGCTACTTCAACTCCAGAACACAATTTTCCATCTACAGCGTCATTGATTCAAGACGAATTAGGAGCGAGCAAGGCAGGAGCTTTCGACATGGGAGCTGCTTGTACTGGATTTGTATACGCTTTAAGTGTGGCTGGTCAGATTATTCAGAGTGGAGCCATAAATACAGTATTAGTTATAGGATCCGAAACCTTGTCCAAAATAGTCAACTGGGAAGATCGCTCCACGTGCGTACTATTTGGGGATGGGGCTGGAGCATTTGTACTTCAAGGAAGCGAAGTGCCTGGTGGTATTCTCACTTCAGTATTGCGATCTGATGGTTCAGGTGGAGACTTACTAAAAGTTCCAGCTGGTGGCAGCGCGCTCCCAGCCAGCTACGATACATTACGAGACAATCTCCATACGATCACAATGAACGGACGCGAGGTGTTTCGCTTCGCCACACGCGTAATGGCAGATGCTTGCAGGGAAGTAGTAAGTGCAGCCGGGATGACTATGGATGATATAGACTTTATCGTACCACATCAGGCTAACGCAAGAATCATTGAGGCTGCCGCACGAAATCTCAATCTTCCATTAGATATGTTTATTATGAATATGGATAGATACGGCAATACTTCCGCGGCCTCAATACCCTTGGCACTATGTGAGGCTGTTGCTGACAATCGAATTAAACCACACAACAATTTGGTGTTTGTCGCATTTGGAGGTGGACTTACTTGGGGAGCTACATTAGTAACATGGGGTGTCTCAAAGAGTACATCACCTCACCAAGTTTGGCACAAATTGCGACGCCAGGCTCTATATCGTGTTGCACGAATTCGATCAGCTGTCAGGCGTAGTACTAGAATGATTGAGGGAGCTTTATGGGGCGGAGAAGAAATGGATGATAATTGAAGATAGCCATTTAAAATCACCGCGCAACCATTTAATATTCGTTTAGAAAACCTTCCAATAGTTCTTTCTGCTCTGGGTTACGTAATCGACCTAATGCTTGCGCCTCAATCTGACGAACCCTTTCACGTGTTACACCCATTTTGCGGCCTACTTCCTCAAGAGTATACGACTCTCCGTCCAATAGACCATAACGTAATTGCAATATACGAACCTCTCTAGGAGGCAGTCCAGTTAATGCCTCCCTAATCTGAAGCCGCAACATATTATGCATTGTTGCGTCTACCGGAGCCGGGCTATCCTCATCCTCGATAAAATCACCCACACTCGAGTCTTCAAAGTCATCCGTGGGCGCCTCTAATGAAAGTGGTCTACGTGCAATCTGCACCATGTCCTCAACTTTTTTCGGAGTGACCTCTAGCAAAGTTGCAAGTTCCTCTACAGTTGGATCACGTCCAAGCTTCTGAGTTAGCGAATGGGAAACTCTAAGGAGCTTATTTATTTGGTCACCCATGTGTACAGGTACCCGAATGGTTCGACCCTGGTCTGCAATTGCTCTTGTAACTGCTTGCCTAATCCACCAAGTTGCATAAGTGCTAAATTTGTGACCTCTATGATAATCAAATTTCTTAGCAGCTCGCAGCAATCCAATATTACCCTCTTGAATTAAATCCAGGAACGGTACGCCTCTGCCAATATACTTCTTTGCAACACTGATCACCAACCGGGAATTTGCAGTAACAAGATGTTCTCTGGCCGCCATACCATCAGCAATTATTTGTTTAAGTTTTTCTTTTCTCTGAGCCACAAGTCGTTTATGAGAATTGAGGTCTTCCTCAGCCTTCACTGCCTTCTCCATCCTTTTTGCCAGCCACACCTCTTCATCTTTGGTTAGCAAAGGAACTCGACCAACCTCTTTTAGGTACAGTCCGATGGTGTCATCTACATCCATTGCAGATGCAGCTTCCTTCGAAAGCCTTTGTCGCCTCTTTATCTTCTTGATTTCAGAGCTATATTGATCTTTTTCTGCTGCGAGAGAATCCTCACTTTCTTCTCTGCGTCCATCATCAATAGACTTTTTTTCAACGATTTCCACTCCAGATTCCAAAAGAGAAGCAAGAGCTTCGTCCAAGATACCGACATCTTCCTCAGCCTCCGGAAATACAGCAACGATCTCCTCCATTGATATCACACCATTTTTTTCGGCAATTTCAAGCAACTTCTGGATACGAGGATGTTCTGTTTCCGCAGCAAGTATCTCAGCCTGAAGCTCATCTTTAGGAATTGATTTAACTCCCCTGCCATTAGGCAATCC
>DCAJ01000033.1:5962-11804 GCA_002311455.1 Anaerolineales bacterium UBA1136
CTAGATGCGCCGTTTGCAGACTTGCCACCATTTTTTCGCTTATTTGTTACTCTCTTAACTTTTTTTGTCATACTTGTTCAAATTACCTCATATCGTTTCAATCAACAATCTCAACTCATCGCTATAAACTAACAGAGACAGGAAGAGCACACTGCATAATTGGCCCACAGTGTGCCCAAGGAAGATAAATCAATTTACCATGAATATTAATCATCCGTCCCAAAAGATGACGCGGGCTGGGTTATACAACATTTCTCTTACTTCTGTCAATGCCTTTCGTTCACTCCATGTTCCATACACTTGACACATTCCCCTCTACTCAGTACAATCTCGCCGGTGATTGCCTGAAAATGTTGCATCTTTATTGCGTCTTTCGGGCGTGTTTTGTGTAAAATCGACAAAATTCTTAATGTCACATACAACAACTTTATCACTGTTCATAAGTCAAGTCTCGGAGGAATATTTTTCATGAACAACATGCTAGACTCTGTAATTACAGAGGCACAAAGAATTCCTGTACCTGTAATCTGGTGGCTAACCCCAATTAGTGCCTTCATAGCTCTCTTATTTGCGTACATATTTTATAGATCAGTCATGGACAAAGATGAAGGAACGCCACGTATGAGAGAGATAGCGCAAGCCGTAAGAGAAGGAGCTATGGCATACCTACGACGACAGTATAGGGTTGTGGCAATTGCGTTTGGAGTTTTGTTCATAATATTCCTCATTATGGCAAAATTTGACCTGCAAAATAAGATTGTGCCATATGCTTTCCTAACTGGTGGCTTGTTTTCCGGTATCTGCGGATACTTTGGAATGCGTACAGCCACTAATGCCAGCGCTCGCACTACACATGCTGCGAGCAAAAGTCTCAATGAAGGGTTGCAAGTAGCATTCCGCGCTGGCGCAGTTATGGGTCTAGTTGTAGTAGGATTTGCACTGCTTGATATATCAGCCTGGTTCATAGCGCTATATTATTTGTTCCCGCCAGAATCTTTCGGAGCCATAAATCCTCTGCCTCAAATTACTGTTATTATGCTAAGTTTTGGTTTTGGAGCTAGTACACAAGCCCTTTTTGCACGCGTAGGAGGTGGTATTTATACAAAGGCAGCAGATGTGGGTGCTGACCTAGTAGGTAAGGTAGAGGCTGGAATACCAGAGGATGACCCACGTAATCCTGCCACAATAGCAGACAATGTGGGAGATAATGTTGGTGATGTAGCTGGCATGGGAGCTGATCTATATGAATCATACGCCGGATCTATACTGGCCACAGCAGCATTAGGTGTCGCAGCAGTAACTACTAAGTATGGTGTTAATAGCACAGCCATGCAAATCAATTATCTAGCTATGCCAATGGTACTCGCTGCAGTCGGAGTAATACTATCAATACTTGGAGTATATATGGTGCGCACCAAAGAGGGATCTGGAATGCAGGAGTTAATGCGCGCTCTCAACCGGGGTATAAACTTTTCTGCAGCTGGGATTGCAATAGTTTCTTTACCACTTGTTTATGCACTTGACCTGGATCGTCCTTTACTGATGTGGATCACTATATTGGCCGGATTACTTGTAGGAATTGTAATTGGAAAAGCCACAGAGTATTACACATCACATGACTTCAAACCTACCCAATATATAGTAGAACAAGCTCAGAGCGGACCTGCCACAGTAATCATCCAAGGTCTAGCTGTAGGCATGCAGTCTACTGCCATCCCTGTAATCACTATAGCAATTGGCATTACAATTGCTTACTATTTTTCTGGCGGAGTAGACAGTACACTAATGGGCCTGTACGGGGTTGGCCTCGCTGCAGTAGCCATGCTTTCAACTTTAGGAATTACTCTAGCAGCAGATGCGTATGGACCAATTGCCGACAATGCTGGTGGTAACGCGCAAATGGCTGGTCTAGATCCGGAAGTGCGAAAACGTACTGATGAATTGGATGCTGTAGGTAATACCACGGCTGCAACTGGTAAAGGATTTGCCATTGGCAGTGCCGCATTGACAGCTCTAGCTCTGTTAGCGGCATACCTCGAAGAGATAAGATTTAGTTTGATGCATTTACGTGGTATTGAAACTGTTGTAATCCGTGGTGTATCAGTAGCAGTAGAAACCATGACAATGAAAGACTTCATGAGCTATTATGACGTTACATTGTTGAATCCTGCAGTACTAATTGGTATCTTCCTCGGTGCTATGACAGTGTTTTATTTTTCTGCGATGACTATGTCTGCAGTGGGTCGTGCAGCTGGTGCCATGGTATTAGAGGTACGGCGTCAATTCAAAGAGATACCCGGAATAATGGACGGAACAGAAACCCCCGATTATGCTCGCTGCGTAGAAATTTCTACGAAGGGTGCGCAAAAAGAAATGATTGCCCCTGCAGCTTTAGCTATTCTTACACCTGTAGTAGTTGGTCTAATCTTCGGAGTGGCAGGAGTACTTGGACTGCTATCGGGAGGTTTAGCTACAGGTTTTGTTATGGCTGTAATGATGGCAAATGCTGGGGGCGCTTGGGACAACGCAAAAAAACTAGTCGAGACTGGTGCACATGGTGGTAAAGGCTCAGAAGTACATAAGGCGACTGTAGTTGGTGATACTGTTGGAGACCCTTTCAAAGACACTAGTGGTCCTTCATTAAACATTCTTATCAAGTTAATGAGTATGGTGTCTATAGTATTTGCGGGATTAATAGCAAGCGTTGGAGTAAATGGCCTAATGGGACAATTTATGAGCTTGTTCTAATATTAGGATATAGACAAACTTGAACCCAGTGTCATGTATGTACATGATAGTATTAGATAGGTCAATATTTGTTGCATGTTGTAGATCACCTATGCATAATTGAGTAAGGTACTCTAATGTTTAATCATTTGGACAGGAAAGAACCCAATAACAGCTCTAGCTCTCCGGACATCAAAAGTAGATACACTGTGTTTAGTCCCCTATCACCCTTCTCTATAAAGGATTCAAATGAAACAGAATACTTATTGCCTGATTGGATGCTAGTTGAGGAAGAACATAGTAAAAGCCAAGCTCCCAACAAATATGACTTTGACTGGTTGCAAGATAACAATATCACCCAAAATGATCCTCAGGCAATCTCAGATACCTCCAATACTGTAGATTATCCTGAAACACTACCTTCTGCAAACAAGAGGCAGCATGATGTTTCTGATGGTGAGAAATCACAAAGAGAAAGTAATAACTTTAATGAAGTTAAGCAAACTTTTACAAATAATCAAAGTAAGTCAGACTATGCACATACAGTTGCAAGTAAGCTTGTAGAAGTAGGAAATCCTACCGAAATATTAAAAAATGCCAGAAATATGTCCCGAGAAGGTAACTTAGACGAGGCAATCGGCAATTATATGAGTCTAGTAAAGTCAGCGAAAAAACTAAAGCAAGTTGTTGACGACTTAGAGAAACTTATAGCAAACCCACATGTTAAACAAACCCCGGCTATGCTGCAAACTCTAGCAGACGCTTACACGAAAACAGGTAAATTGGCAAAAGCACTACCATTATACCGGAAAGCCTTAGGTAGATGATTCGATAAATAACAGACATGGAGATGATACTTGGAACGTACACTATTGTTGGTTAAACCAGATGGGGTTCAGCGTGGACTAGTGGGTACAATCATCGATAAAGTTGAACGCAGAGGACTTCGTATGGTAGGAGTGAAACTAATGTCTGTATCAGCTCATCTAGCAGAGACCCATTATGCTATTCACAAAGGAAAGCCTTTTTATAATGGTTTGATTGATTACATAACCTCTGCGCCTGTAGTTGCCATTGTCTGGCAAGGAAGTAAAGCAGTTTCAGTTGTACGGCAAGTGCTTGGTTCAACGGACCCTACAGAAGCCCAGGCAGGTACCGTAAGAGGAGATTATGGGATTGACATCGGCCGTAATCTTACCCATGGATCAGATAGCGTCAAGAATGGACTTACTGAAATAAACTTATGGTTCAAGCCAGATGAATTGATAGAATGGAAACGTTCTGGAGAAGAATGGGTATTCGAAATTTAGATTATTATTTTCTCGCGTATCAAGATGATAAAACTGATTCGATATATGGGATATCAATATTTATTGAACTCTAAGTATTACCTTACCTTCTGACCAAAGCTGTTCCAAACCATAGTGATTACGCTGGCGACTCACAAACAGGTGCACCATAACATCTCCAAGGTCTAACAGCACCCAACCACTTTGAGCTTGATCCGCTAAATCTCGTACGGTAACCTTCCGTTTGAGGACCGCATTATCTGTAATGGACCTCGCCAAAGCCTTTAGATGACGTTCACTTGTGCCTGTAGCAATTACATAAAAATCACTCATTATAGAAATGTCTCGCAAGTCCAGTAATACAACGGACTCACCCATCATTTTAGTGATAGTATCGACTACTTCGTGAGCAGCATCTAAACTTTCTAGTTTCAACATTAAGATAGTACCTTAATTATCACAACAACATTGACCGCAATAGATTACACATGTATTAAATATAATATCCCAGATATAGGCGTGTAAGTCGATCTAATCACTTTATAGATATCCTAGATACTGGAGTATGCCTAGCACCTAATTTTGACAATTCGCTCTTTACAACGACAATGCAATCAACCTGCCACTCTCCCAACCTACAAGAACCAAAGTTCTTTATTACATCAAGCAACACCTCTGCTTCTATACTCTTATTCGAATTATACTTTGCTCTATATCTACCAATAGTGAAATGTGGTTTAAAGATACGAATACCGGTATTCAACTGCAATTTATCAGCACTGGAATCGGTAATACTATTGAGTCTGCACAACATTTCAACTTCACCACCAACACCTACCCAGATCACTCGGGGTCTATAAACATCTGGAAAACAACCCAAGCCTAGTGCTTCAATCTTGAAAGGAGATACCATAGTTACTTTGTTCTTAAGGTCATTAGTCAATGATTCAATTTGGGCTATAGTTATGTCATTCAAGAATTTCAGAGTAATATGCATGTTTACAGATCCAAGCCAGCTTATATTAGTATCATACAATAGTCCGTCCAACTTTTTTTGCAGACTAACGGCACTTGCCACTACATGAGAAGGTATTTCTAGTGCAACAAACACTCGGGACATGGATCAAAACCAATTTACAGCTTAATGACCTGATATAACCAGTCCAAATTTCATCTCACTCACTAACACAGGCTTCCATCAAATTATAGTCTGCGGAAGTATTTATTTCAGTAAGAATATCATCATTCCAATCTACCCAAGCAACCTCATCATAATACCGTTCAATTAATTCCCGGCCCCCTTGGTCTCCCTCAATCATATGTAATCCTGGCCAAAGATCACGATCAAACAAGACAGGATTAGCATTTCTACCAGCTACACGCGGAGCTACTATCGGAGCACCTGTTTCATAGAACCTATCTATTATTGCATTAATTAACTCCGGACCAACATTTGGCTGGTCCACTAATAGGAATATTGCCCCGGATATATTTTCATCTAGAGAGTCCAGTCCTACTCTAACCGAACCGCTCTGACCATCGCTCCATTTTGTGTTACATACAATATCCACGCTCATGTCTGTGAGAACTGCACTTACTCTATTAGCCTGATTGCCCACAACCACTTTAATTATGTCAACCTCACTCCGAATCGCTGCTTCAGCTACCCTAGTGACCAAAGTGCCTTTACCCCATGGCAACATCTGTTTAATGTCCATACCTTTGCCTATGCGAGTAGAACCACCAGCAGCCAAAACTATTGCAGCAACCTTGCTATAACGTTTTATTGTTGGATCTTCATTCAACAACGCGCCGACTAAAACCTC
>DCAJ01000033.1:11838-23787 GCA_002311455.1 Anaerolineales bacterium UBA1136
AAAACCTCTCTGGCTCCTCCTTTAAGCAAAAGTTGTGCAGTATCTGCAGCAAGTTGTTTCTGGGATTGTAATGAAACTTTGTTAATGAACGGTATCCATCTAGAATCATCGGGAACCTGTTTCATACCACCCAGTTGATGCAGTAATAGCCGTGCCACCACTTCTGGCGTCACACGAGACTCGGAGCTTATGTCTAACATATCTGCCACTAAGCCAGATCGGTGCACATTTTTGTCATTCAGCAATAGGTCAAATATGTCAGCACCCACTACTGGCACAACTGTAGTTGTACAATGAGGAATTACAGGCTCATGGTCAGCAGGTGCCTTTAAAGAGCGCATCCGGGAACCATCTGCTTCCACTACAACTGTCAAATCGCTATCTGAACCCACTACAAAAATATCATTTACAAGTTCGGGTGAAATACCGTAAGCCTTGTCAGAATTGCCACTGACTGGACCAGTAACTAGAATATGTGGGTATTCCTCTAGCATTAACTTGAGTTCATCTAGGAATGCACCTGTATGTTCAGCGACTAAATGCACTGGTGCAATGCTAGTCTGAGCAGCGAAAATACGTGTGGTTGTGGTGGTAACAACTCGACCTCCAATAGCGGCAATCTCCTCTGCCAATCTAAACATGAGAGTAGTTTTTCCACCACCACCAACTATCGAAACAACTTCAGATGAACCTAATCTTAGTCCAGACCGCAATTGCATTATCTCACTGCCCTCATAGTCTTGTGCTAGATACCCAGGTCATCACAGCCTCCAATACCCCCCCACCTATTGCAAGTGCTTTATCAGAAATTTTAAAGCAGTGCGACCTAATAGCACGAGGGTCTATATCTCCTATTTTGTCGTATTCATCTACTTTCAAACCAGTCTGTATTAGGCCTCGCAACACTCCTGGAAACGGGGCTAGTACCTCTCGATTCCCTACTGAAGCCACTATCACGCCTTCCAAAATCATATCTCCTATAGCAGCTTGTGCTTGCACTATTCCTGAACATGGAGCCCTTAGAACACGCTCATAGCTATAACCATTTACTTGTTCCGGATACCCAGTATCAGGCATCGCGCTTGAACCTTGATCAGAATATACTCTACCAAGATTGTAGCCACGTTGAGTCTCGATAACAACATCACAATTGTCTCCAACTGTAAAACCTGGTCCTAAACCCACTGTTAAATCAGCTAAATCGCAAGAGGAATCGATGTTTCTTTTTAACATTCTTGCATCAACCAATATATTGGGATTAACTTTATTAATGGTCTGTCCAGCCGAATCGACTACTACAGGTATTACTCCTGGAGATTTAGATTTTATGCCATCTATGTCAACCTTTTGAAAAGCAACACCTTCGACTGCATGTTGACCAACAAACACACACTGAGCAGCAGCCACCGCTCTTCTAACAACTCGCGGCTTCTCGATTTCTAGTACAACGATGGAAAATCCGGCCTTACTAAGTCTATAAATCGAACCAGTTGCAATGTCTCCGCCACCACGTACTACAATAGTAATCTGATCACTAACCATGAATAGCCTGGTCAAGACCTCTTAATACTCTCTCAGGAGTGAGAGGAAATTCATCAAACCATATTCCGGTTGCATCATGCACAGCTGCAATGACAGCCGGAGCATAAGGCAAGAATGGCATCTCAGCAACGCCCCTAAGACCCCAAGGGCCTTGTGGATCTGCATATTCAAGTATTACAGATTCGACACGCTCAGGTACATCTAGTGAAGTAGGCAGCAGATAATTGGAAAAATGGGTCGTTTCTACATATCCATCCCGTAAAACCAAATTCTCCATCAAAACGTAACCATGTGCCTGCACTATAGCTCCCTCAATTTGACCTTCTACCTGTGTAGGGTTTATTGCCTTACCAACGTCATCTACGGATATAACATCTACAACCTTTACATGCCCTGTTTCAATATCCACTTCAACAACCACCCTCTGAGCAACATATCCATATGTTATGTTTGGATCACACTCCCCTGTTTCTGGATCTAAAGCAGTAGTCTGTCGCGGTACAAACTTGTATTCTCCAATAGCCGGACGTTCTTCTGATCTCCAATTCTCCAGGGCCAAACCGACCGCACCGTGAATACTATTACCTGCCATAAAAGTCATTCGGGAAGCGGATGCACTACCAGAATTTTTTGTGGAAGCAGAATCAGCAGCACCAAGCTGAACACGGTCAATAGAAACTCCACAAGCTTCAGCTGCCATTTGTACAAAAACAGTATGTGCACCCTGACCACATTCTGCCCCAGCATGATGTAAAACAACACGTTCTATTTCCGATCCACCGTGTAATTCAATTTTAGCCCAACATTCCTCCGGAAAACCAAAGGAAAATCCAATATTCTTTAATGCACATGCAAATCCACGACCTCTACGGATATGTTGTGGTAGCGAGTTTTCCACTCTAGCAATCGACCAATTTGATCTATCAACACATTCTTCCACCACCTGCTTGATTGTGACTCCCTCCGGATATATGGAATTAAACTGGCCTATGGAACCCTCACTGATGAGATTACGCCGACGCATCTCGACCGAATCTAGGTTCAATTTCTCTGCTAATTTGTTAATCTGACTTTCCGCAGAAAATGCACCTTGAGGACCTCCAAAACCCCTGAAAGCGCCGCTAGGAAGGTTGTTTGTATAAACAGCATAAGCATCAACACTTACGTTCGATATGTCATAAGGGCCGGTACACTGCAGCGTAGCATTACCCAAAACCTTAGCCGATGTGTATTCGTAGGCACCCGCATCGGCCACCATCTCTACCTCAGCCGCCAGTATTCTACCCTCAGCATCGGCACCCCATTTTGCATGGATATTATAGGGATGACGTTTATGGTGACCTACTATCGATTCTTCACGACTCCAAACAATTTTTACCGGACGCCTAATTCCGCGCTGGTGCAGACGCCATGCTGCTAATGCTAAAACTATCTGCACAGATACATCCTCCCTACCTCCAAATGCACCACCAATTGCCGGATGAATCACACGCACTTGTTCTATAGGTATGTCAAGTGCATGAGCTATCTGCTTCTGCTCTTCATGAATCCATTGCCCTGCCACCTCAACTGTAACGCGTCCATTAGAGTCAATGTAGGATATACCAGCTTCAGGCTGCAAATAGGCATGCTCCTGCCATGGTGTACGATAAAAACTCTCGACTATGACATCACAATTCTTCCAGGCCCTTTCCACATCACCTGTGCGAATCCTATTATGTTTGATGATATTTGAGTCTCGAGTATCGAACAGGACTGGTGCATCGGGTTTCATGGCCTTGTAAGGATCCGTCACCACAGATAAATCATGCCAAGTAACAGAAATCAGTTCGCGAGCTTCAGCAGCTGCTTTATCAGTTTCCGCAACAATTAAAGCTATTTGATCTCCAACAAATCTAGCTACATCTGCGCCTCGTTTATCTGATCCAAGGCCCACTAACACTGGCTGATCAGCATTAATCAGACCATATTCATTCACCGGAACATCTAAAGCGGTAAATATAGCCACTACTCCTGGATGAGATTCTGCTTTACTTGTATCAATACTCTGAACACGAGCGTGTGGTCTCCCAGAAAACAATATCTTCATGTGAAGCATGTCTGGCCGCGTAAGATCAGCTGGAAATAATGCTTTTCCAGTCACCTTATCAAGAGCATCGATTCGAGCAATGTCTGCGCCAATTTTAATTGTCATATTGGTATCGTCTTAATAATTTATCTCATAGACTTGGCAGCACTTTCAATAGCATCAAATATCTTGTAGTAGCCTGTACAGCGACATAAGTTACCAGTAATAGCTTGCTCAGACTCACTACGACTAGGTCGAGAGAACTCTGATAGCAACTTTACTCCTGACATCAGTAAACCTGGAGTGCAATATCCACATTGCACAGCACCACTATCAATAAAAGCTTGTTGGAGAGGATGAAGATGATTCTTATCCGCAATACCCTCAATGGTAACAATATCTGCTCCGTGAGCACGAGGAGCTGGGACCAAGCAGGACATCACTGCTGCGCCATCCAAGTGGACAGTACATGCACCGCACTCACCCTCACTACAACCCTCCTTCGTGCCGACCAATCCAAGATTATCCCGCAACATATTCATGAGAGTCTTATTGCTAGCCCCACTTACTTCATATTTGCGTCCATTAACTCTGGTAATTATTGATGGATTGCCTGGTATGTCGTCTGATGACCAGGATCTAGAAAGCAATGTCTTATTCTCTATTTCAACTCCCCCACCCAGAAGTACGGGCCTATCGGGGAAATCCCCCATGGTATCGTTATTTAATATGCAGAACAGAGCACGACGTGTCAAAACACTAGCCATATTCCTTCTATAATCTGCAGAACTTCGCAAATCATCGATTGGACTCACAGCTTCCGATGAAAGAAGCGCAGCCTGCTCAATATTTGTCGCGTTTAGCTCCTGTCCTTCCAAGAATTTCTCCGCGTTGTCCACCCTAATAATAGTCGGTGCTATCGATCCCAGCGCAATTCTGGCATCTCTGCAAACCACCCTTTCGCCATAATCTAACTGCAAAATCACACAAACGTTGACTACCGCAATAGCCTGAGCCCTACGCAAACCCAGCTTGTGAAAAATGCCGGTTTCATGCTCCATCAAACTCGGAAATGCTATCTCAGTCATAATCTCATCGGTGCGCATTACCGTCTGACGCACTCCTAGATAGAAATCTGATAGATTGACTTTACGTTCTCCCGTAGTTGAAGATAAAGTGACCACTCCGCCTAGTGCAATTAACGGAGTTATTGTGTCGTTAGCAGGTGATGCCGTAATCAAATTACCAGCAATAGTGGACCGGTTTCTAATTTGCGGTGCTCCCACTTCCCAACAAGCCTGTGCTAATGGCAACGCGTGGTCTCGTAGAACATCAGAGGCTGCACACTGATTGTGAGTAACCATTGGACCCAAACGAATGGTACCTGAAGAATCGCGAGAGATTTTGTCTAGATCAGATACGCGGGTGATATCAATTAGAGTATCAACATTTGGACGCATTTTGCGATCCAATTCTATGATCATATCTGTGCCACCAGCTACTATACGTGCACTGGGACCGCTAATTTTCAATAATTCAAGTGCCTGCTCGATTGAATCTACCACATGATAATTACGCCACATTCTTACCTATTCCTTGTCTAAACTTGTCTACAGCCGCAACTGCCCTGCTAATTTTGGCAACATCCTGAATTAATAAACCGTCCGAAACTAGCCGATTGCTGATATCATCAAGCGCCAACAGTTTGTCAGCACTACATATCTCTACCTCAAGTACGCGAAAATCATCCAACTGCGTACCACTGTAACAGACAACTACCTCATCAAGACTAAGTATACCGATACAACATCCATCACAAATAACATCCCGTACGTTTCTACGCTGTTTTAATTCGACTTTTACATCAAGAGATTTACCTTTCACTATAGGTTCAATGAGTTCCACAGCATGTTGGTTGTTCCATTGGAGGATATTATCTGGATCACTGTGCAACTCAAATTCAATCTCATTTCTGATGGAAAAACGAGGGTGCGCAGACATCGCCGACTTTATAGTAATATAACTACGGCCTTCACTATCACGTACTCGCATTTTATAACCCGAATGCCATATGTCGTCATCTATAGTATCGAGATAATTGTCGACCACATGATTTATCATTACTTTACCTAGATCGAAGTCTCCGATTCGATCACATTTGCTATATTTACTAAACAACGTATCGTCCGGAATACTAAAACTAGCCTCAATCTCCATCACCAATAATTTCCCAACCTAGTTCTTTGAATTTAGATTCATCCAATATTGATTCTGGTAAATCTACCAGAGTGACTGATGATTGTGCTGCGATGGTGTCATCATTTAGATAAATAAAACCTTCAGCCTGCAATACTCTGTCACGAGATTTTATCAGTCTTCCTGCAACCCTAAGAGACTGGTTCACAGGAACAGGACAACTGTATTTTATATCCAACTTTGCTGTCATCATGAAATGATTATTATCAGCTATCATTGCAGTGCGACTACAAACTTCATCTAGCATAGCACCTTTCACACCACCATGTGTTACACCAGGATAACCCTGTAAATATTCCGGAATTGTATATTGAGTCCAGACCTGGTCATGCCCATTGTCATAAAATGTCAGCTGCAGGCCAAAGGCATTCTTCATCCCGCAGACAAAACACTGGTTGGAATTAGGCTGCCGATATGCTACATGTTCCTCATTCACGGATCCTCCTCAATAATTGCGAGTTTTTCTGGTGCCACATGATGAATCAGAGCACGTGCCAATATAAGAGTAGGATCAATGATCTTTGTTTCATCAAGATGTGACTCGGTTATTGCCAAAGGTATCTCTGTACAACCTGATACTATCACCTCAGCTCCAGCATCAACAAGATGTTCTGCTGACTGCCATATATCATTTCTTGCACGTATCGATACTGGATTGGAACAGGCTTTAATGCCGTATTCTTCATTCACTATTGCTGGATGCAGCAATTGACTCTGTACATCGTCAGTTGGCAATATAGCCCGAAGACCCTGAACAGCGAGAGCACTCGGATAAATTTGTGCTCGAATAGCACCGGTAGTACTTAAAATTCCAACTTTTTTTATATTGGGATATCGCCTACGTATAAAATCTACAGTTTCAGTGACCATATCTATTAGATGTACTTTGCTATTTCTGTAGGCGATATCCTGCCTTACTACACCAAGAATGGAAGGCGCATGAGCTGTATTACATGGTATACCCACTACATCTGCACCAAATCTTTCCAAAGACTTCACAAGTCCTGCTATGGTAACACCAGGATTCTCGGACACGTTTCCCAACAAGAACTGTGTGCGATCTACTACACTTGAAGGCATTGATAATAAAACTACAGATATGTGATCCTGATCTGAACTGGAGTTAGTCTGGTTTATAATTTTGTTAGCAAGATCAACTCCAGCCCGCGGACCTAAACCACCTACAATACCAATGATTGGATTACTGTTATTCGACACTATCTGTTTTGTTCTCCGATATAGGATTCCGTTGGCAAAACACCAATTCCGGTCCAGGTAAAAGTCCTCTCTTCAGAAGCAGCTCCCGCTGGTTGGTACAATGGTCTACCATCCTTACTCACTCCAGTTTGTCGAGCAGTTACAACAGACCATTTAAAAACATGTGGGGCTGCCTCTACCGGCTTCATATCGACATTCATAATGTATCTAGTGCTGATTGTCGTATCTTCTATTCGTTTAGGTTTATTAGAAGTAACATCCTCTACTGTCACCAGATAAACCTCGTTCTCTCGCAGATTCACAATGGATGTCCATTGTAGGCTAACAGTCTGCTCTACGTATGATATCGCCTGACCATCAGGAGGATTGAGTAAATTGGGAGCAGGGTATGGAGGCAGTGATGTTTCCGTAGGAGTAGGACCAGCTGTCGGGAGAGGCATATCTATTGGAATTGTAAGAGTTTCTCCAATAGAGATAGCATAATCAGGTGGTAGTTTCCCATTTACTTCAGCCATTGCTTTAAAACTGACTCCAAAATATGCTGCAATACTAGATAGACTTTCTCCAGCAGATACCACATGTATCGGACGAGCCGCCTGAGTTAATGCTAGTGGCATCATAGTTGCCGTAATCGTCGGCGCCGGTGTAGACGTAGAGGCTGGCACCATTACTTCCTGACCAACAAGCAATGGGCAAGCCTGGGTGAACCCATTTAGCTGGAGGACACTTTGAACGGACACGTCGTACGTCACAGCAATTAATATGCATGTATCTCCCTCAACCACATTATGGACCAATGGGGGTAATGCAGTAGTGGTAGGTAGAGTGGTCGGTTTCTTCGTAGGTGCTGGAGTAAAAGTAGGTACAGATGTAGCTGATGGCGTTATTGTCGCTGTAGGTTCCAGAAACGGATTGTTCCCAGATGATACTAACACAAGCGCTACACCGCCTAGTACCATCAAAGTAACTGCTGCTACTGCTACAGGCAATGGAATCCTAATACTTGCTCTATCTGGCTGAACTATTATCTGCCCAGGCTCCTGTAAAGTTGTACCTGACAGGCGACTTTCCTTTGTGCTGGTGTCTTCCGGTAACTCCGCACCACAAACTAGACATTTTGTAGCGGCAGACCCTAGGCTTGCCTCGCAAACCGGACACACTCTTGCGTTTCTATATCCAGAGACTTTTGATGTTCTCATAATTCACAGCTTACCGATAAATTTGAATCATAACAATACTAAAATTACTTCGTCCCTTCTAAACCCAATTCAGAAGCTACACTACGCATGGCTTCAATCACATTCGCTACATGTGTCCACAACTCAACACCCAAATCCAAAGCTGCCCTTTCAATATCTAGACGATTTACTCCAGATGCAAAAGCCTTATCTCTCCACTTCTTGCGCACAGATTTCACTTTCAAATCACTAATCGATTTACTAGGTCTCACCAACGTTACAGCAGTAATCAAGCCTGTCAATTCATCACAAGCATAAAGTGCACGGTCTCGTAGTGATGTACGTTTTACACCAGTGTGAGGCGCGTGACTAAGTATAGTCTGCACTATATCTTCAGGTAAGCCATTATCAAGCAATATTGCCGATCCAAGTGCCGGATGACCTTCAAATGATGGGTGGATTTCCCAGTCAAAATCATGAAGCAGTCCTGGTATACCCCATTCATCTAAGTCCTCTCCGAATATAGACGCGTAATAACGCATGGCAGCCTCTACAGCAAGCATGTGCCTTCGTAATCCTACACCTTCCACATACTTACAGACTATATCCCAAGCGGCATCACGAGTAATTCCAGACATATCGAACTAGTTTCCTCACTTCATATCCTTACTCAAGTAGCGCATGATACCATCTACAGACATAAAGAATGGATTTGCAGTTTCATAACTCAACAGTTCATCATCAGATAAACCTGCAGAAATAGCACGTTCTCTATACCATCCCACATATCTTGAAATCGTGTCATTCCTGTCATATCCTGCTGATATCAAATTTTTCACGTATTGTACAACCATATTTAACTCGGAAATCAGTTTATCTATATGGAAATCTATATCATCCACAATGCCGAAATGCGTGCAGAACATTTTTCTGAGATTTAGTTCTCTCAATCGAGCCAAACTGATTTGCCATTGTCCCAAGTCAAATTCTGGTGGAGGTGCTGGCAAAGTCACGAACTGTTTACCTGGAATTCGTATGCCGCCTATATCTCCTACAAATGCAATATCGCCTATACGCAATACATGATGATGATTTGAGTGTCCCCTTGCTTCTATAACTGACACAACCATATCATTTACAAGTACGTGTTCACCATCCTTTAACTCATAAATCCGATCTTTAGGAACAGGTACTGTTGTTCCCCACATGTCGTCCATCGCATCACCGTAAATCCGTCTGGCGCTAGCCAAAAGCCTAGAAGGATCAATAAGATGTTGAGCTGCTCTCCAATGTATATATATCGTTGCACCCTTTCTGGCTAACCTACCAGCCGCACCAGAGTGATCAAGGTGAAGATGTGTAACCATAACATGCTTGATGTCTTCAACCGACAATCCATTCTCGGATAGTGCAACCTCCAAACGAGAAACAGTTGAATCAGGTCCAGTCTCAATTAACACTGGTCCGCTCGGAGCGAACACTAAGAATGAAGCAAGTGCTTGAGGTACATTACGAAACCTCAGATCTAGAGTAATTACTTGCATTTGACCACTGACTCTTCAGCCAATCCAGTTAGCCACTCCTTTTCATACTCAGATAGCTGGGCTTCAAGTAGTAGCTCCGGCCTGCGTTTCCAGGTCCTAAGTAAGGATTGTTTTTTTCGCCATTTAGCAACTTTTTCATGATTTCCAGACAGCAAAACATCTGGAACGGTCCAGCCACGATAATTTACAGGCCTAGTATAATGCGGATGTTCTAGTAAACCACGTTCTCCGTGAGAATCCTGTTCAGCAGCACCAACAGCACCTAAAATGCCTGGGATCAAACGTGCTACAGCATCTACAATCAAAAGAGCAGGTAATTCGCCACCGGTTACCACATAATCGCCTACCGATACCTCGTCAGTTGCCAGATGGTCCCTGATTCTCTCATCAAAACCTTCATATCTGCCAGCAATTAAGATAATGTGATCTAATTTCGCCAATTTATAAGCCAAATCTTGAGAGAATAGTCTTCCCTGTGGAGTCAATAGAATAATCTCACTTCCGTGACGCTCCGTATCCAGTATTGACTCCACTGCAGCAAATACAGGCTCAGGTTTCATAACCATTCCACCGCCCCCTCCGTAAGGAGCATCATCCGTGACACGATTACGATCAGATGTATAATGCCGAATATCGTGCACACTAACCCGTATAATTCCTGATTTCTGAGCACGACCCACTATACTAGCATCAAGATAAGGGTGACAAACTTCTGGAAATAAAGTTAACAAATGAATATGCACATCAAGATTCTACCACCTCAACGCTACTAGTGAACAAGGAATTATATGCGGCTGTGCTACAATCCAGCTATGTCAACATTGAACCCAATAATAGAACTAGTGCTTGCATCTCAGTCGCCTCAGCGCTCCGAATTACTAAAACTCATAGGTAAGCCATTTCACGTAGAACCTGCCAACATAGACGAGAACAAACAAAAAACCGAATTGCCTCATTCCTATGCAAAACGCCTAGCTTTATCCAAAGCATTAAAGGTCGCATACAACCATCAAAATGGTTCTATAGTAATTGGAGCAGACACAATCGTGGTCCAAAATGACAACGTGGTTGGAAAGCCAGCAAGCAATGAAGAAGCTTGCCAGATGCTTATGAAACTGCGGGGCAACACACATCAAGTTGTAACAGCAGTCGCAATTCATTATAGTAAGTCAGGCAATATAAGCCAGGAATTGTGTGAAACAAATGTGCGGATGAGAAACATGACAGAAGAAGAAGTTGCAGACTATATATCCACTGGGGACTCACTTGATAAAGCCGGTGCATACGCGATCCAGAACGTCAAATTCCAGCCTGCCATGCCACTTGGCGGCTGTCTAGCCAACGTTATTGGTTTACCACTATGCCACATAACAAGAGCACTACGTCAAAATAACATACATGTTGATAACGACATAGCAGAAAAGTGTCAAGACCACATAGGTTACGATTGTCCAGTCTATACATCAATCTTGGGAAGCTGAATTACTATGAAAAGAGGTCTGATTACTTTATGCCTAATCCTTGCGTCGTGTACAGGAACAGACAATGTAGACTCTCTCAATGGTAAAGCAGAACCCACTCTACCCCCTCCATCACTTGCTACCAGCACTCCACCTAATCCAGAAATAACTGTAGCCAATTATCTTAAATCGTGGGAAAATGGAGACTTTGATAGAATGTATGATCTACTATCTCCACTATCTAAAGATGCTATCAGTATCGACGATTTCGTTGCAACATATCAGGCTGTAAACGAATCTGGATCATTGATACGTGTCCAGACTAGCATTCTTTCATCACAACACAATGATACTGAAGCTCAAACTCATTTTAGCCTAGTCTTACATAGTTCTCTAGTCGGCAAGATCCAGCGTGAAATAACAATTCCTTTGTCACTCGAAAATAGTACATGGGTCATCAATTGGGATCACAGTCTTATATTGCCAGAACTCGCTAACGGAAATACTTTGTATATGGATTACGTTATTCCTGCGAGAGCAAACATATATGACAGAAATGGTCTAGCGTTCGCTGCTCATACAGACGCAGTATCCATCGGAGTCATCCCAGGCCAAATTGATAGTGCGCAAGAAAACCAATTATTACAAGACTTGTCACCTTTAATTAGTCGACATCCTGAAGC
>DCAJ01000033.1:23822-27110 GCA_002311455.1 Anaerolineales bacterium UBA1136
TAAACCAGATTGGTACGTACCTTTGGGAGAAGCATCCTCCAGTGAAATAAAGGCGCTCTACGATAGACTAAGCTCATATTCTGGTTTAATAATGAAGCCATATAAAACACGCTATTATGTAGGAGGAAAACTTGGAGCGCCACACGCAATCGGATACACTGCATTAATTCCTGAAGAGCAATCTCAGTATTACAAATCACTGGGATACCGAGGAGACGAATTCGTTGGTGTTCAGGGTCTAGAAGCTTGGGGGGAAGAATATCTTGCGGGCAAACGTGGTGGTGCCCTACATGTGGCCAGCACTGGGGGAAAGTGGGTAGCTACGCTAGCCGAATCACAATCGTCGCCTGCACAAGCTATATATACGACACTAGACCGAGCTTTCCAGCGCGAAGTACAAACCGCCTTGCAAGACCTAGTGGGTGCCGCCGTAGTAATAAATATGAAAACTGGAGAAGTCCTAGCCATGGCCTCTTCACCATCATTCGACCCAAATCTATTTGACCCTGCCAATTACAATATTGTTCAGCTCGAAGAGACTATCTCGAATCCCTATCGGCCATTAATCAATCGGGTAACTCAGGGACAATATGCCCCAGGATCCACATTCAAAGTCGTTACAATGGCTAGTGCACTGGAGTCAGGCCTATTCAATTTAGAGCAAATATATTATTGTGGACACTCCTGGAATGGTCTAGGGTCGGCATACACGAAATACGATTGGACAAGCGAGAAAGGTTACGCTCCCTCGGGAAACCTGAATATTGTTGGTGCATTGCGCCGTTCATGCAATCCTTGGTTTTACGAAATAGGCTTATCTCTTCATAATTGGGCAGATTATTACTTACCTGACATGTCACGCAGCTTTGGTTTAGGAATACCTACAGGGATTATAGGACTTCAACAATCTATCAACGAAGAAGTCGGGGGAATAATACCTAGTGAGGATTGGGCTACATCCGCAGGTATATTGTGGACTCCAGCAAATACAGTCCATATGGCTATTGGCCAAGGAGATATACAGGTGACTCCACTTCAGATGGCCCAACTTTATGCAGCTATAGGAAATGGAGGAACAATTTACCGACCTCAACTTATTCGCTCAATAGCAGCTCCTGATGAAAGCCCAATTTTCGAGTTTGAACCTGAGATAGTATCAACACTGCCGGTTTCAGACAGCACCTTAACTGCAGTACGTCAAGGACTTTGGGAAGTAGTCAATGATCCCTCCGGTACTGCTAATTATCGTTTCAGATCAATTGATATACCCATTTATGGAAAAACGGGTACAGCTGAGGATCGCCCACGCAAGCCACATGCCTGGTTTATCGGGTTCACAGATGCTGAAAGATCAGATCTTCCAGACTTTGCCGCTGTGATAATTTTGGACAACAAAGGTGAAGGAAGTGAATGGGCAGCACCCATCTTTCGTCGACTAGTCGAAGTTTATTTTCACGATGAAATCAAAGAACTCTATCCATGGGAAGTGGAAATCGGTTTGACTGCCACACCTAGCCCAACACCCGTGCCAATACCTGTATTACATACAGTCATCGCTGGAGATTCACTCGGTGGGCTATCTGATTTATACAAAGTCCCACTCGCCGATATAATGATTGCTAACGAACTGGACAACCCAAATATACTTTCACCTGGGCAAGAACTTGTCATACCATTAGGAGGAATCGAAAATTTAACTCCAACACCGACTCTAGAGCTCGACATATCAGGCACTCCACAACCATAGTGAATAAACAATATGCCGGGCTAATAATTAAAGCCCAAAGTGGATTTTTCACAGTGCACTGTGAAGCCGGTAGAATTGAATGTCGGCTACGAGGCCAACTAAATCATAAGCGCCTGAACACTGATCTAGCCACTATTGGTGATAAAGTAATTATAGAATTACTAGAGGACGGAACTGGAATAATTAAAAAGGTGTGCGATCGTAATCGTGTTCTTGCACGTCGACCGCCCAGCAATACTTCTGTAAATAAACCTAGATATAAAGACCATGAGATCCAGCAAGTATTAATAGCTAATCCAGATCAAGCTATTTTCGTATTCTCTTGCCAAGATCCTACTCCTAACTTAGGGATGTTAGATCGCTTCCTAGTCATCGCTGCCGCTAATGAAATACCTGCTATTATTTGTGCAAACAAGGTGGACCTTGTCGGAACAAAAAATGCAGGCTCAATCTTCGGACTCTATCAGGATATCGGCTATAGGGTTTTATACACATCTACAGTCGATAAACAAGGTATACAAGAATTAAAGACAATGCTGCCAGGCCAAATATCTGTGCTAGCAGGACCGTCAGGAGTGGGTAAATCCACATTACTTAACACTATTAAGCCAAACTTGGGGTTACGTGTCAGCGAAATAAGTAATAGTAATAGCACGGGTCGACACACTACAGTTTACCCACAGTTAATACAGATCAACGATCAAGGTTGGGTGGCAGACACACCTGGTTTACAAACTCTTGATTTTTTTGATATTGAACCTGAAGAGTTAGACGGTTACTTTGTAGAAATAGCTCCACTAGTATCTAAATGTGCCTTTAGCAATTGCACACACACGCACGAGCCTAACTGTGCTGTGGTAACTGCAGTGAACAGAGGACAAATTTCGGAAATCCGATATAACAGCCTACTGCAAATGCGCAATCAGAATACACAAGAATAAGATGAGCTACCTATTCTGAAGCAGCAACCTCCTCAGATTCATCATCCTCCCAACTTATAATCCAGACACATAAACCTGCTACTGCAATAGTGGCCACTATCAACGCCGCCCATTGTCCCCATAACAAACCTACGTCACGCGCCTCATAACTTATGATGGCTACCATGCCTGCTCCCAGAACTAACCATGCAGTAAGTCTAGGATGGCTCTTAGCTAAATCAAATACATTGGACATTATTATTTCACCTCCAGTTATTTGGGCAACACTATTTTACCCCATTCATGCCGCACCTGTACACATGTTTCTTCTAATAATCCGCTATTTTCAATAATGACATCCGCTTGTTGAAGCTTCAGTTCTTGAGAACCCTGCATATGAAGTCTGTTTTGAGCTTCTTCAGCATCGATATTATCACGCTGTATCAGCCTTTCTAACCTCTGTTGAAATGATGCATTTACAACCCACACACTATCACAGTGACCTGAGAGGCCACTCTCTAACAGCTTGATGGCTTCGACAACGATGACACCCTCATTAGAGTCTAATATAGTATCCTCTATTTTGATCCTTACCATTGGATACAAGAGTGACTCTAGTTT
>DCAJ01000033.1:27134-28717 GCA_002311455.1 Anaerolineales bacterium UBA1136
TAGTTTGTTAAGAGATGATTTATCAGAAAACACAATCTGACCTAAGATCTTTCGGTCTACTTCTCCCTTGTCATTTAGTATTCTTACACCAAACTCTTCAACTATATCTTTAAATACTGGGCTGTACGATTTCATTACATCATGAGTGACAACATCAGCGTCGACAATTTGGGCTCCAATATCTTCGAGTATATTGCAGACTGCACTCTTGCCAGCACATATGTTACCAGTCATACCAATAATATATTTGCCAGGCCACCTACTCATATATATTTAGGGACGTTTACCTACATACACGTTGTCTTCACTAGCAAAAAAAAGATCTCTTCCGGGTCCTACAGCAAACCCTATCGTTTCAATTTCACTGTTTTGGTTCACTGCTCGGAATTCACGTTGGTAAGCTAACCTTAGGCTAAATTGAAATACACCTGGAGATTTCAAGTCTGTCAAATAAAGCGATGAATATGGGGGCGGATATGCAGCCATTGACACGGGGAAAGATATGTTTTTAAAACGTATATCATTAGATCTACCCAACCTGACATCTACGTAAGTCATTTCAAGGTTGCATTCAGGAGGCAAATCCTGTGACTTGCGGATACATTCGGTCATATGGCCATCTTCATGCAGAATATATATTGAACCTTGAACGATTGAAATGTCTATAGCATCACTGAGGTCTATAGCTGATTCAGTAAAATAGCGTACAGGAGCTTGTCCAAAGAATTTGTCGTCTCTAGTATATACCCAAATCTCGTTTGCTCGCGGCTCCATTACATATATTCGACCTTGAAAAACCTCCAATGCAACTGGATTGTTCCATCCATCATAAGGTGCCGTAAGTAATGTAACCGCCATGGTCCCATCAGAAGTACAGTACAACAGTCGACCATCCGGATCCAACGCAATTAATGTGTCCTGCCCAACCACATTTGGCGTGTCCAACCATGCTATATCCACTAAGCTATTTATTATTTGGGTTCCTACAGAACCGTTTTTACATTCAAACACTGGGTCTAATTGGTACTTCCCGCTAGTAGTAAGAACTGCCCTATTCACGGATTGGTTAGTAACATCTAATGAGTACACACTACTGCCGCGCGCAAGAATTTTAGATATATGGGCATTAGCCTGAAGGCCATCTAAAGTAATTACCTCCACATCTACGCGTTCTACACGATCAATTACATCCAGAACCCCAATAGCCGCCGACTCTAGTGCTTCCACATCTGGATGGTCACTACGAACTTTATTTGCCAAACTACTCCACAACAAAACCTGGCGCCAGTGTGGTGCTGCTTGTATTGCATCCTTTGCGGTTCTACCTAAAGTAGCCTCCATACGCGCTTGATCAACATAATAGTTAAATTCTCTAGCACGCCCGAATTGAACATAAACAGCAATTGTAAGAATAACTACTAGAACGGGCACTCCGGCAGCACACCACAAAATAGCAGAGCCGGACATTTGTGTATCAGGGTCATAATCTGGCAATACCCTAGACATCATCTTATGGGTAGTACTACTCCACAATCGAAAGGTTGAATCCAATTTCGCTTCTATACGTGTCTGTAAAGTAGACA
>DCAJ01000033.1:28736-29799 GCA_002311455.1 Anaerolineales bacterium UBA1136
GACAAGGGAAGACGCATATACCACTTTTTTGATGAACCCCAACCAGTTTCTGTCTCAACATCTAAAGCACTAACGATGTCCTTACTACTTCCATCATGATCTCTATTATCAAGATTTACCTCAGACTCTATCAATACTGGTTTTGACAAATCAGATGACAGACCCAAAAGACCAGTATCAGCTTCAACAATTGATTGTGCTGGTTCGTTCGAATTAGTTTTCGACTGAGTAAACAAGCCATCTGATGCGCTACTTTTCTGTTGTGTATCATGGTTAACATTAGTGACATCAGACTCGAGCATCGGCTTTACTGATATTCCAGAGTGCGGCCGAGGATCTGTCAAGATGCGATTCTCAGATCCTTGACAATCATTGAACAGTTCTATTTCAGACTCAGGCTGCTCAAATGACTCCGATAAGACTTTATTGTCGGTATTTATCATACTGTTAGGACTCTTTTCTACACTGTTATGATGTTTACCATCTATTGCAGCTAAAGTATCAGACGCCCAATTTGGTGCATTAGAGTAGCCAATCATGTTATCTGATCCAGATTTATGTAAATTATTTAAGTCTGGCCTACTAACTGAATCCACTTGCTCGATTGCACTAAGGGCAGCAGCTAGCTGTCCTTGCTCGGACTGATCACAAAAACGACACACCATGCTTGGATTATTGTTGCCCGTCAAATCTCTCAAGCTTGCAAGAGAAAAAATGGAGTCTCCCTTACTGTGCAGGAGAGAAGTCAAATCCCACTCGCTTGAACCATAGAAACTCATCCACAGTAAATCGCCCTTTGCAACAACCGTATGAAAGTAATGGGCGATAGTTTGATCTGACATACCTACCGCTCGCAAGGAAAGACTGTGATCCGGAAATTGTTCGAAGTTACTTTCTCTAAAAACCACGATCTTTCCAGGCCCTGACTGAGTCACATAAAGATCATCTCCACGCAACACAGCGCACGTTAGTCCAGCCTGCAATGGTGGTGAAAATCCCCCTGCCCGATTTCTGTCAAGCAATTGTTTGTTTACAGTGTTTATGGCCGCACGAGAAGCAGCAG
>DCAJ01000033.1:29910-36444 GCA_002311455.1 Anaerolineales bacterium UBA1136
ATTCTGAAAGTGCAGCTGCATCAATAATTGGTCCTTTTCGCGATTCCGACCTACATTTGCCGGAGGTGAAGTGGAACAAAAACAATCAGGCTGCCACTCTCTATCATGGCCATTAGTTCCAGCTAGATATACTATATCTGTATTAAGCATAAAGGTGATATTAGTTTTATAGTAATGCATAAAACTAATTCTCGTCTCCCTATTGGTTTCGGCTTAGTTGCACGTTCTATGCCGACCACAAAAAAGAGAGCATCCATTATATTTAGATGCTCCCAGTAGATTTTGCTGTAATACTTTCGAAACCCTAGTTTAATCGCTCAAATACACCAGCAGCTCCCTGTCCGCCACCAATACACATGGTAACTAATCCATATTTCTCTTGACGCCTTCGCATCTCATGCAAAAGCTGTACCGTTAGCTTGGCGCCTGTACACCCTAGTGGGTGTCCTAATGCAATTGCTCCTCCATTGACGTTCACCTTGTCTAATGGTAGTTCTAGTTCCCTAATAACAGCTATTGCCTGAGCTGCAAAAGCCTCATTGAGCTCAATAATATCTATATCATTAACAGACATGCCAAGACGGTCCAAAACTCTTGGTACAGCCTTTACCGGACCAATACCCATAATCTCTGGAGCAACACCAGCCACCGCAAAACCAAGAAAACGAAGTAAGGGTGCAAGCCCTTTCCTCTCAGCCAATTCGCGCTCCATCACAATAACACCTGCAGCACCATCAGAAAGAGGAGAAGCATTACCTGCGGTCACAGTCCCACCATCCTTGAAAACTGGTCTTAAAAGAGACAATTGCTCAATGGTAGAATCTGGCCTTAGATGCTCATCCTCAGTGAAGGTAAACTCCTCAACTATCTGAGCACCACCTTCTCCAGGAACCAACTCCTTAACAGTCAAAGGAACAATCTCTTCCCTAAACCTTCCTTCTATAGATGCTGCTGCCGCGCGCAAATGGCTACGTAGCGCAAATTCATCTTGCTCTTGCCTAGATACATCAAACATTTCAGCAACTCTCTCCGCAGTTAGACCCATGCTCATGTACAACTCTGGATACTTAGTAGACATGGAAGGATTAGGGCTAAAACGATAGCCAGTCATCGGGACCATACTCATTGTTTCAACACCGCCAGCGATAACAATATCCGCACCACCAGATATGATGCATTCTGCTGCACTAGCAATTGTCTGCAAACCACTCGAGCAGAATCGATTAACTGTTTGTGCTGGAACTTCAACTGGAAGACCAGCCCTGAGAGAAATTACGCGCGCTATATTCATGCCCTGGCAACCTTCTGGCATAGCACAACCCATAATTACGTCGTCAATATCTCCCGGAAGCACTTTGCCTTCTGTCTTTCGCAAGAGTTCCTTCACCACTACTGCACCCATCTCATCCGATCTATAGTTCCTAAGAGATCCCTTTCTAGCTCTACCTACTGCTGTACGTACAGCAGATACAATCACTGCTTGTCGCATTACTTGGCCTCCAGTCTTGATAGTACTAGGCCCAGCATCTTAGGATAGTATCTATAGCAATATACATCCATTAGTTTCGCAACCTCTTACCGGTCTTGAGAGTGTGGACAATCCTATCCACAGTCTTCTCTAGACCAATTAATTCTGAGAACACTGTCCGCTCGAGATCCAGAATGTACTGCTCATCAACCCACTGTGAGCCAGTGATGTCACCACCAGCTAAAATCCAACCTAGTTTTTTCCCTACAACTAAGTCGTGATCAGTTATATGATTTGCCTCGTGCATCTGGAAAAGATCAGATCTAATCAATGCTAACATATCCCGCCCACCCACATAAATCTTTTCAGGTCTTGGAGGCAAATAATTACTGCGTGACATGTGAATCACCTCGGATTTTGCCTCACCAAGCAATCTATTCTTATCTAAAACAATGCGATCACCTGATCCCATAAACCTGATGCCTTGGGCATCAAATGCACTACTGCTTACCTTAGATAAAAATATTGTCTCGAAAGCATGTCGAGTAAAGGGTATAGGATCAACGTTAGGAATAAGCATAAGTGGATTCACAAACCGACGCAATATCTCCTTACAGCCTCCACCAGCAGGGACAAGACCAACTCCAACTTCTACTAGGCCCATGCGCAGCTCTACATGGGCCACAACACGACTAGAAGCTAGAACTATTTCGGCTGCACCACCAAGCGTAAGATTAAAAGGCGCTGCCACCACTGGTTTTGTGGAGTACCTAATCCTTTGGAGAAGCTCCTGAAATGCAACTATGAACTGGTCCACTGATATATCACTTTTGTCACTTCGACACATACGAACCAGAGAATCAATATTTGCTCCAGCACTGAACATTTTTCCCTGATTGCCGATTATTATCCCCAACACTGTAGAACTATCATCCATGTAATTGAGAGCAGCCTGTGTTATTTCAATTACTTCTGCATCAATTGTATTGGCCTTACTATGGAACTCCAACTGAAGTACACCATCTCCAGTATNNAGCATCTTCATTGCCATCTAATTTGATACGTTCTTCACTAATGATATTCACATTCATAGAAGGATACATTAATGACAAAGGTACATATCCATCAGATTTCCAATCATACTGCTCACTATAACCATTGCAATCCCGATAAAATGCGGTATTGCCGGCAGCAACCATTTTTTTAACCCATGGAGCAACAATATAACCATCGGTCTCCATACGACTAATAGTATCTGCAATGCCCAGCATATCCCAAACCTCAAATGGTCCCGCGGCCATCATGTAACCCCAACGCATGGCATCATCTATAGAACTCAAATCATCAGCGATTTCTGATACTCTAATACTCACATAGCTAAATAAGAAAGCTAAAGTATTCCATACATAATCGCTAGCACGATCTTTGTAGGTTATCCAAGTGCGCAATCTATCACCAAGATCGTCTATTTTTCTTACTGCTTCCATTGATTCAAAGTACACAGATGATGGACTAACATGTTCCATGCTTTCAAAGTCTAATGGCCAAAACTGCTTGGTCCTGTCATTAACCAAAACCTGCTTATAGAAACCAATCTTAGTCTTGTTACCAATCCAATTACGCTCAAGTAATACGTTCAGGACTTTTCCCAACGGGCTATCCTGTTTTATTCCAGCAGCGTCAGATGGCAACACTTGGTTGATGTTGGAGCCAATCATGTGAGTCACATCTAGACCAACTAAATCCATCAGACGGAACACAGCCGTACTAGGGTATCCCATCAAAGTGCCTCCTATTGCATCCACCTCTTCAATGGTATATCCATTTTCTATAGCGTAACTAATGCGCGAAAAATTGTGTGCTAGACCTATACGATTAGCAATAAAACTAGGGGTATCCTTGCACAACACAGCTTTTTTTCCAAGACGTTTGCTTACGTAGGTACAAAAAAATTCAACTAAACCGGCAGTAGTGTCCGCACTAGGTATTATCTCTAACAATTCCAAATAGCGTGGCGGATTAAAGAAGTGAGTACCTAGAAAATGCTGTCGAAAATCATCGGATCTACCTATAGATAGTTCGCTAATAAGTAATCCAGAAGTGTTAGTAGAAACGATTTGTCTATATGGCCGAATATTATCAAGGTCAGCAAAAAAATCTCGTTTGATCTCAAGATTTTCCACGATTGCTTCTATAACCCAATCCACAGAAGCAAGCTTCGCGAAATCATCCTCCAGATTTCCAGTAGTTATTGAGTCAACATGATCTTTCGCATAAAATGCATTAGGACTAGACCTCTGAATCTTGGCAAAATTATCGTCAACAATCCTATTACGCACGACTGAATCATCGAGAGATAGACCAAGTTCCATATCTTGTTCAGTAAGCTCACTTGGGACTACATCAAGTAAAAGTACAGGGAAACCAGCGCCGGCTAGAAGAGCAGCGATACCTGAACCCATAGTTCCTGAACCAACCACCGCAACTTTGCCAATTGTAAATCCCTCTTTATGCATTTGACCTCATAGTATTCAAATTATCATGTAAACATACATGAGTGTTTGTATTATGCAATCACATAATTTTGACAACCATACAAATTGTATCTACGAAAATACTTTCGATGCAATGCAAGCATGATCGAGTCTTTCTTGGTCAACAACAACACCGATTCCATGGTCATGTGGTACATCTAGAGTGGAATCGCTGTTAAGAACAAAGTTTGGCAGCGCGATGTCTTGATGAAAGTAGCGAGCGGATGCGGATATATCTCCCGGAAGCTTAAAATTTTGCATAGCCGCCAGTGCTACGTTCACAGCACGACCTATGTTTGATTCTAACATTCCTCCACACCATACAGGAATATCACTATCAGAGCACAAATCATGAATCTGAGTTGCTGCTGTCAACCCTCCCACACGACCCACCTTTATATTTATTATCCTACATGCATTAATATCTAGAGCCCACCTAGCATGCTCAAGAGAATGTATACTTTCATCAAGACAAACTGGGGTCATCAATTCCTTTTGTAATTTTGCATGATCAACAATGTCTTCATGATGCAATGGCTGTTCAATTAGGAGCAAATCAAATTGATCCAACTCACGGAAAATTTGCATGTCAGCCAAAGTATAAGCCGAGTTAGCATCAACCTGTAGTGCAAGGTCCGGCCACCTCTCTCGTACATGTTTAACGACATCCACATCCCAACCAGGCTTGATCTTCAATTTTATACGCCTGTACCCCTCGTCTACATGTTGTTCGACCCTATCTAGCAATATGTCTATGTTTTCCTCGATGCCAACACTCACACCTACCAAAACCGACTCACATCCTGCAGACAACATTCTTGACAAAGATATTCCTTTTGCGCGCCCAAGCAAATCCCATGTAGCGTTTTCTATACATGCACGCGCCATAGGATGCCCACGGACACGGCTAAAGCGTTCCACTATATCCTGAGCTTTATCAATATTCTCGAAAAGAACTAAAGGGATCAGGTGTTTTTCCAATATCTCCCAAGCTGTACCTACCGTCTCGTAGGAATACCATGGTCCAGATCCAGCAACACATTCCCCCCATCCTATAACACCATCAGCACTTACAGACACAACGATAAACTCCCTCTTCGTCTCACGACTAAAACTAGTCTCAAATGGATGTACATAGGGCAGCTCTAGATGATGTATCTCTATACGATCAATCCTCATAGACGTTTCTCCTCTATCAATCTGTTGACAATTATAATTCGGCTAGTTCATCAACATCAACTATGACTATAACGCATGTTAGTATTCATGTGTACCAATATTATAGTAAGATACTAATATTAGGTATTGATTTATTTATTACCAAAAATGACAGGGGGAGATATGAATGTATTGATTACAGGCGCTAATAGGGGGTTAGGACTAGAATTTGTAAAGCAATTAGTTACACATGATACTCAAATCTTTGCTACCTGCCGAGTCCCTAGTCAAGCCAACCAGCTCAAACAGGTTCAGGAACAATACCCAGAACGCGTTTCAATAATCAATCTTGATGTAACTGATAACACATCTATATCGCGATCGTACAAACTAATCCGAACCAAAACCAAGAACCTTGATTTACTGATAAACAACGCTGGAATAGCAATAGAAGATGGAGGATTAGGCACATTCGATGTCTCCACCATGAAGTCAATTCTAAATGTAAACACTATTGCACCTTTGTTAATCATCCAGCAGTATATAGATTTGTTAAAGAGAGGTAAACAGCCAAAAATAGTCAATATTTCTTCCGGATTAGGATCTCTGGCTAGAGCAAACGGCTGCCATATGTCTATTTATAGTCTAAGTAAAGCAGCATTGAACATGGGCACCATACACTTGGCTCATGAGCTAAAATACGATGGTATTGTAGTAATAGCGCTCACGCCAGGTTGGGTGAAAACAGATATGGGAGGGGAAAATGCCGATATCACTCCCCAAGAATCTATCGCCGGCATGCTGCGGGTCATTGACTCACTAAGCTTGAGTGATTCAGGAAGTTATTACGATCATACTGGAGAAATAGTTCCGTGGTAATATGCAACCGGATAACATTTGCTTGTTAAATTACTTATAGTAGAAATATAATTACACGTATATGTCTATAGATACCCCAGATATTCGTCCGGTATTTGATCACACATCCTGCGACCAAGTCCGCTTGTTAGGAAAGCGAGTATGGGGAAGTAATGATGAGGCTGTAGCTCCGACACCATTACTTATTACAATGGTCAAAAACGGAGGAGTACTATTGGCTGCCTATTTGCCCGACGGACCAGACGAATTGGATAGGATGGTCGGATTTGTGTTGGGATACCCAGGTTATGGTATGGATGTCAACAACATACTCACGCCTAAGCACTGTAGTCACCAAATAGCTGTGCTCCCAGGGTACCAACGACGCGGGATTGGATTGCAGCTCAAGCTTGCTCAGAGAGAGGCAATACTTTCTCAAGGCGTAACGGATTGGGTCACATGGACTTTCGACCCCTTGCAACGTGTAAATGCAATATTCAACTTAACAAGACTTGG
>DCAJ01000033.1:36487-39098 GCA_002311455.1 Anaerolineales bacterium UBA1136
TATCTGATGCTTATGGACATTTAGATGATGATTTAAACACTCGACGAACTTCAGATCGCCTTCAGGTAGATTGGCGGTTATCAAGCCAGAGAGTTGTGAAAGCAATAACTCTACAAAATCCAGACTATCACTATTTGCCGAACAAACTGCATGTTATTCCTCAACCTTATCCTGATGCAAACATCAAAATTGATTTACCTAGTAGTGTAGAAGATACGTCAGTAGCAATACCTATACCTATGAAAATTAATAACAACAGCAAATCTGAAAGGTTACTTTTGTCACAATGGGGTCATTTATTTCGCTCAACTCTGACTTTAGCTTTTGATGAAGGATACAAACTTACAGGATGCAGCAAACTTGAAAACATGGGCTGGCATTATATTCTTTCCCCTAATTATCCCGGATAACAAAATATGAATTATGATTTCGACCACTTAATAGAACGACGCGGTACTGGAAGCGGCAAATGGGAAACCTACGATAAAGACGTAATACCCCTGTGGGTAGCAGATATGGATTTTGCAGTAGCACAGGAAGTGCAAGATGCCCTGAAAAAACGAGTTAGTCATGGCGTGTTCGGGTACTCAGCACACAAACTACCCGAGCTCCTGGAAACTATTTGTAATCGCACTAAGAAACTATACAACTGGAAAATTTCGTCCGATCAGATAGTGTTTTTTCCAGGCCTTGGTAGTGCCCTTAATGCTTGCTGTCGTGCATTTGGCAGTCCTGGGGATGAGGTTCTGGTACAACCACCTATATATTTTCCATTTCTGGATGCAATTCATAATCAAAACAAAGTGGTCAATTACGCACCATTGTCACGTGATGACACTAGCAAACATATAAAATATCAAATAGATTTTGTCCAACTCGAATCCAAGATTACTAAAGACACCAAACTGTTCCTATTCAGCAATCCCCACAACCCAGTAGGAAAAATGTATAGCAAAGAAGATTTAGCTAAACTAGCTTCGATTATTGAACGCCATAATCTGATCGTTTGCTCTGATGAAATTCACTGCGAACTACTCTTAGATAATAAGAGACATCATCCAACAGCCACTATATCTGATGCTATTGCCTCTAGATGTATTACACTTATGGCACCCAGCAAAACCTTTAATCTAGCTGGCCTCAGTTGTGGGTATGCAATTATCCAGAATCCAGAGCTTCTGCTCCAAATTCGTGAAGCATCTGCCGGTATTGGTGGCGTCAACGTCATGGGATATACTGCTGCACTATCAGCATTAAAACATGGAAATATCTGGCTAGAAGAGTTATTGGCGTATTTGGCAGACAATCGGGATTATGTAATAGAATATATAGAGCAACATATACCAAAAATCCGCACCACTTGCCCACAAGCTACATACTTAATGTGGTTAGATTGCAGTCAGATTAACATCCCTGAAAACCCACAATCATTTTTCTTGAACAAGGCCAAGGTTGCCTTGAGTGATGGAGCTATGTTCGGACCAGGTGGTAATGGGTTTATACGTCTGAACCTTGCCTGTCCAAGATCAGTACTTAAAACAGCTTTAACTCGTATGCGAAATGCCATAAACGAACTCTGAGAAATCCATTATGATTAGTGCTTGATAAACAAATCTGAACCCAATTAATAGCAAGAATGTTCCACTCACCAACGATGTGACACGAACGAAAGTGCCTCCAAATATCGAACTAGCCCTGTATGCAAGCAAGGACAATAGCCAGAGCCATATCAAGTCACACATCCAATGACATATCCCGAATAGCAACACTCCCACAAAACCATATTCCACAGATCTAATTACTAGAGATGAGCCCACAGTAGCCCACCAAATCAAGAAATATGGGTTTCCTGCAGAGAGCATCACACCAGCCCAAAGCGAGGATTCGCCCGCTTTTACTTGAGACACATCAGCTCTGATGCTACGCATTATGCTGACACCCATCCACATCATCAATATACCACCAACAACACCTATAAATACCTGAAATCCAGATATTTGCATCAATGCCCCAACACCAAAGTATATAAGCACTAAAAGCGGCACTTCCACCACGCCATGCCCAATAGCCACTGCGATGCCAGACCTACCACTGCGTATTCCATGACTAATAGTAACAGCAGACAAAGCTCCCGGAGCCATTACTCCGGATAGTGAAATAATAACTGTTTCAATCAAAAAAGCAGTCATATTGCGCTTACCATTTATACAATCTCAGCATGGATTAACCTCTCGCAAATCTATAGATTCACTGCCAACCTCCATAGTGAATCAGCCCCTATACGCAATACGCTAGGTTGAATTTCTAATGTCTTACTTATGCAGCTATTTGTTTGGCTCGATGACTACTTTAAGCGATTTAGAGCCATTAGCTGCCAACCCAAAACCCAAACCAACATCATCCAATGTAAGTTTGTGAGTAATCAAGTCATCCACAACGACTCTTCTGCACTGGAGAAGATCAAGTGCCTGCATTAGATCCATTGGACTTGCTCCATACGTTGACCGTATAGTAATTCCTTTGCTGAAAATATCATGCAAGCTAAATGGAACTTTAACTTCTGGAGAACTAAACGCGTACAACATAAGGCTACCACCTAGTGTTACAGATG
>DCAJ01000033.1:39149-43513 GCA_002311455.1 Anaerolineales bacterium UBA1136
GAAAGCTTGTTCAAACACTGACTCACCCGCAGTACACACTACAACATGCTCAAATTTGCTATTATTATTTGCTGTAATTGCAAGTTCTATTACATCTTCTTGTAAACCATTCAAAGCAGCATGAGCTCCAGAATCAAGGGCAGCCTGTATACGTATAGGATGGACATCTGTAGCTATAATACGACCGGCACCCATCGAAGCAGCAAGCTTTATGTTAAGTAAACCTGCCATGCCACTCCCTAATACCAAGATACTATCTCCAGGTTGTATCCCAATCTTCCTCTGCCCCCTTGTGACGCAACCAAGAGGCTCAACAAATGTGGCAACATCGAACGATACATCCTCAGGTAATCGAATCACCCCACCTTTATCTATGTTGATTTTTGGAACTCGAACATATTCCGCAAAACCGCCTGGGTCAAAAGAAGTTGAACGAAGAGTCTCACACAGAGTATGCTCTCCCCGCATGCAATAATTACAATCGTTGCAAGGAACGTGATGTGTAAAAACAACTCTATCTCCCAATGAAAATTTAGTTACCCCTTCACCCAATTCAGCCACTTCACCCGAAACTTCGTGTCCTAATACACACGGTGCTTTTTTTATCCGATACCATTCCATTAAATCAGAACCGCATATGCCACTAGTCGCAACTTTCACTATTAGTTCACCAACGCCAACCTTAGGTTTAGCTATATTCTCCAAACGAACATCTTCGTTGTGGTAATACATCGCCACACGCATAGTTACATCCTTCATTTTAGATCGTTGTAGAGCTGAAATGCCTTGTCAACATTGGAATCGTCCTGAACTATGGAACGCACTGCCTGAACCATAGCTATAGGAGAATCTGCCTGGAAAATATTGCGTCCCATGTCTACCCCGGAGGCTCCTGTTTGCACTGCTTGATAAGCCATCTCAAGAGCTTCTCTCTCGGGAATCTTTTTGCCTCCTGCAATCACTACTGGAACAGGACAGGACTGGATCACCTGCTCAAATCCATCACAAAAGTATGTCTTTACTATACGAGCACCTAACTCTGCAGCAATACGTGATGCAAGACTAAGATATTTCGCATCTCGGACAAGTTCCTTACCTACAGCAGTAACAGCTAAAGTAGGAATCCCATAACGCTCTGCCATATCAATTACTTCAGTAAAAGCAAGTAAAGTATCACGTTCATAATCGGCACCAACCATAATAGAAAAAGCAACTGCAGCAACATTAAGTCTAATTGCATCTTCTATTCCAGCTACAATACCCTCATGAAGCATTTGTTTATTCAGGATACTAGTTCCACCTGAAACCCGCAAAATAATGGGGGTATCTATCTTTGGAGATACATAATAACGTAAAGCACCACGCGTTAACATCAATGAATCTGCATAAGGGAGCAGTGGTGTTACAGTTTCATCTAGTTTCTCTAGTCCCGTAGTAGGACCCATAAAATATCCGTGGTCAACAGCAAACATCAAAGTCCTCCCAGTGTCAGGCCTTATTATTCGGTTTATTCTATTAGCCATTCCCCAGTCCATTTGTTCCACCTCCATTATTACTTGTTATCTAAACTTATGATTAATACCCTTTAAAATATAGATAAAACCTCTGTTTCCATCTTAACGACTACAGATTATATCCTATTGAAGATTACTCATCTAGGTCGTCACTCAATCTACAGAACACAGTGCAATATTCGTCGTTCTAATTGTGTGCTTATTCTAAACAAGATAATTATGCTGTATTCTTCAATATAATGTTTAAGTAGAAATGATATACAAAGTTGTAATATCTTGTAATTATTGGTGCGACAGTGCATACTACATGTACAATATTAAGTTTGTAATATCTTTGTTTCAACACTAAACAAGATTTGTAGGAGATAACTCATGAAAATTGGTATCTTTTATGCTTATTGGGTTCACAATTGGAATGTAGATTTTCACCCATTTATTGACAAAGCTAGTGATATGGGATTCGATGTTTTAGAGGTTAACGCAGGAACTGTCGCAAACATTACTCGCGATGAACGTAAATCGTTGAAGTCCCATGCTAATGACAAAGGTATCGATCTTTCATACGTGGTAGGACTGCAGTCTCAATATGACATTTCATCGGAAGACAATTCAGTTCGTAATGCAGGAATTAATTTCCTCCAACAAATAGCGAAGTCAGTTGGCGAATTAGGGGGTGGTCCTGTGGGAGGCATCCTCTATGGGTCATGGCCATCTACCCTACCAGCAGGCACGACTGATAAACGACCATTTGTTGACCGCAGTATACTCAGTATGAGAGAAGCGATTAAGGCTGCTGAGAACAACAACGTGACATTTAATATGGAAGTAGTTAACCGCTTCGAACAGTTCATTATGAACACCTGTCAAGAAGCAATTGATTATGTAAATGCAGTGGATAGTACACATGCAAAAGTCATGTTAGACACATTCCACATGAACATAGAAGAGGATTTCTTCAAAGAAACTATCATCAGGGCAAATGATTTATTAGGACATTTTCATATAGGTGAAAACAACCGAATGCCACCGGGCTATGGGCATATACCATGGACGGAGATAGCAGATGCTTTACGAAAGATCAAATATCAAGGATATATTGTGATGGAGCCTTTCCTAATGCCAGGCGGTGAGATTGGTCGTGACATAAAGGTGTTTAGAAATCTAGCTAGAGGATTAGACATAGACGAAGAAGCTCGTAAGGCTCTAAGTTTTACTCGGGGAATATTAGAATAAGATACTGAATCATATATACTTGTTTACCGGCGGCAAAATCACTGCAATCAGGGTTCAAGCACTACCTTAATACATTTGCCTTCCTCAGCCATTCTAAAAGCTTCATTAGCATCACGCAAAGGAAAACGAGCACCCACAAGCTTAGAAAAATCTATCCGCCCAGACCCTGCTATTAGAGCAGCCCTATGACAGTCATTTGTACTGCAAGCCGCTGTACCTGTCACATGAAGTTCCCTATAGTGAATCAAATTAGAATTCAATGTAACAGTAGGTCTTTTTTTTGAAAGGCCACCAAAAAAGTTTATACGACCTCCTATGGCTGCTACCTCTAAGGCAATCCCTTGTGCTTCATGTGAAGGAGCTGCCACTATGACCACATCTGCGCCAACACCTTTTGTCTTATCAAATACTATAGAATGCAAATCGTCTTCAGCAACGTTCACAATCGTATCTGCTCCAAAGTTTTTAACCTGGGCCAGGCGGTCAGGATTCAGTTCGCTTACAATAATATGGGCAGCACCGCGCAAACGAGCCATCATCACATGCATCACTCCAATTGGGCCCGCGCCAACTATCAGGACAGTTTCCCCTGGCTGTATATCCAGCACATCCTGACCACGCAATACGCAAGCAAATGGCTCAATTAAAGCAGCAACGGCCGGGTCCAAGTCTTTGTCTATATCGATTAGATTACCCTGCAGGATTGCCTGGGCAGGAATGCGCATGTATTCAGCAAACGATCCGTCATAAGTAATGCCCGGTGCATCATAATCAGCACACAAATTATTGTTGCCAGATATGCATTGGCTACATTGACCACAACCTATATTAGGTGCTAGAAAAAAACGTTGTCCCACAGTTAATCCATTAACGTCCTGTCCTACAGATACAATATCTCCAACAAGCTCATGCCCTGGCACACGATTAGTGCCTCGCGGATATTTTGTATGCTCCCCCTTAAATATACGAATATCTGTACCGCATATTCCAGTACTCACTACTTTTAGGAGAGCTTCGTCAGTGTCGATCCTCGGAACTGCACGCTGCTCCAATCTAACATCACGTGGTCCATAGTAAACAGCCGCTAACATTTGATCGCTCATATTACTAATATCCGTTATTATAATTATCTCTTACATCGAAAATATGTAGTGTTTTTTGTTAATACATCGTAAATCTTGCAGTACGAATTATGAGACCATTTACGTCCTTAGCATGAGCAATTATAACTTATCAGTAGAGCATCAATATTGAAAATAGTTTGTCCATTCCCTATCATCACCGTGATATAATCAAGATGGTCAATGTTCTAGGTCTAATTTTACTAGACAATCACCAAAAATCTAAGTATATCTTCCAATATATTTAACAACACTATATTTGCACAACCGTGATCAAAGTTTCGCTAGGTAAACTGAAACGAGCAATTAAGCCAAACAAAAGTGCAAAAGACAAAGCTTTTGTTGCTCTATATTCCATCAAGTTCAAGAAAGGAGACATTGCAATTGACTGCGGCGCAAACGTGGGTAATGTTAGTACTTACCTATGCAAATCAGGCGCAACAGTTTACGCATTTGAGCCCAATCCACATGCTTTTGCAGTCCTCGAGAAACGTTT
>DCAJ01000033.1:43522-55756 GCA_002311455.1 Anaerolineales bacterium UBA1136
TGTTTAAGTACTCCAACGCACACTACTATAAAAAAGCTGTGCTTGACCATAACGTCACAACTAAACTGTATTTCCATAGCAATTCAGACAAGAATGAACTATTATGGTCAACTGGATCCTCACTGTTACAAGAGAAAGCAAATGTCCGTAAAGACAAATATATTGAGGTAGAGACAGTCGATCTATCTGAGTTCATTAGCAACCTTCAAGGAAATATAAAATTACTGAAGCTAGATGTGGAGGGTGTTGAACACTCTATATTAACCAAGCTGATTCACAATGGTCTTCACAAACGAATCGAATACATCTTCGCAGAAACTCATGAAGAGCAGGCGCACCATCTACAATCTGCTACTAAACAGCTAAAGGACTTAATTAAATCCATGAACATAACAAACATAAACCTTGATTGGTAATTACTCCTCAGAAGTACATCAAACAAGTTCAGGATTTGAGAGTGCAAATATTGCTAGTGACCAGATTGTATACCAATCCGATCTCTAGCTCGACAATCACTTTCTCTGAGCCACTAATAGTATGGTTGACTATCTTTTTCCACTTAAGAATAGACAGACATTCAATAAAAGCAATTAAATATTTCTCTTCTATGTCTTACTCAGGCCAATCTTTGCCTAGCTTACAATATAAGTAACTCCCAGATATGCAAATATATCGCATGGATATTTATCGGCATATGCAAGGTAATCACATGAATTATTATCTACACCAAATGACAGGCCACTAGGCGTCCGTCACTAAGACGTCGTAGCTCAGGAACTTTTTCGCTACATTGTTTCTCGGCAAGTGGACAACGCGTATGGAAATTACACCCCGATGGAGGCATGGTTGAACTTGGTATTTCACCTACCAGGCCTACCAGCAATACGATTCTTAGCAGCTAACCATATCATGCCACTTGGCGATACTCCTTTGACCAACATTCCTATCTCATCAGCATGAGCAGCAACCAGCAACTTTGGTCCACTACCCCAACTCTCCGAACCAAATTACCAACTGAAGTTCGAGATATATCCTGACAATATGGATGCCACTGTTCTTCCACATAATCGTGTACCAAATCCTCATGCCCAATCATTCCAGGTATCTCTGTCAAAGTCTTCAATAATTCAAACATAGTTACCTCCTCACTTGTAGAAATAGTGATTTTCTACTCTCAATATCTGGATAAATTTGAGATGCTCTAAATAAAAACATGGCCTATATTTAGTAATGTTAATCTATATAGTGCCGAATTTTTTCTATTACGTATTCTACCTGAGCATCAGTCATAGTAGGATAAATGGGAATGCTCAGCATATTTGCAGAAGCATACTCAGCTACTGGGAAGTCACCCTTTTTGTAACCCAAATATGCAAATGCTCCTTGCAAGTGCAATGGTGGCGCATAGTAAATAACAGCTCCTATATCATTGCTTTCCAGATATCTCGCAAGCCCATCTCGATCTTCGACTAATATTGTATATGCTCGGAAAACATGGCGCCTATCAGTTATAGCACATGGCAGTGTGATATCAAGGCCCTCTAAAGACTGGAAGTAATCTCTAGCAATTTTCAGTCGCCGTTCAATTGCATCATCTAAAACACTGAGTTTAACACGCAAAAAAGCAGCCTGTATTTCATCGAGTCGTTGGTTATATCCCTCGTAAACAAACTTGGTCAGCTTTGCTCTAGCAAAGTTTTGCTGTACTTCATCACTTCTATACTCTTTGCCATAATTGCGAAGACTTAGTACCGCGTGTGCTATATCAACACTGTCACATATGACTGCCCCACCCTGACCTATTCCGCCCAGAATCTTGCCAGGAGCAAAGCTTACACAACCAACGTCTCCCAGAGTACCAGCAATGTCACCATTGTATTCTGCACCTACAGCAAGAGCTGCATCTTCAACTACTATAAGATCATGTTTGTCTGCTATTGCTCGAATGGCAGACATATCTGCAACTTGCCCAAAAAGATGTACAGGAAGAATGGCTTTTGTACAGGAAGTAATACGATGTTCGATCTCCATCGGACTAATTGTAAGAGTACATTCATCAATATCTGCAAAAACCACCCTAGCCCCGCAATGACTTACAGCTGAGGCAGTAGATATGTCTGTGTTCGGAGCAGTAATTACTTCATCGCCTGTACCAATACCTGCTGCTCTTAATGCAAGTTGTATTGCAGCCGTGCCCGAATTCACTCCTACCACGTATCGAGAGCCACAAAACTCGGCAAACTCTTTTTCAAATTCCTTTAATTGAGTGCCCAAAACATAAACTCCGCTTTCGAGAACATCTTGGACCGCCCGATCAATACTATTTTTTAATGATTTATATTCAAGCTGCAAATCATATACAGGCACATGCATTTATTCGAACCCTCTGGAAATATGCCTAAGACTCAACAGATCTTTACTGTATCACATCACTATCGGATGTATCCATAGTCTTGCCTACTCTCAAACCATTTAAACACTTTGGAAAGCCAATCCAGTTTACCTATGATGGCCTCAAGACAAGAACAATCCAATTTTGGCCATATCGCAACAATACCCATGTTTATTTATATGTACTTTTCACTTCATCTACTTATTGATTATGTAATACCAATGCTTTTTTGATATTCCTGTAAATTTACCCATGATTTTTTCTCGATAGATTGAATTGCTGCCGGCACCAAGCTCAAACTCCGAAGATGATCTCTTGCAGTTGTGATTGGTGCTTGCTGACCCCTTATTGCTCTTACTAGCTCATCCAACAGCATACTGCTATCGTCAATAAATGGAACACACTGCGCTAATTTCTCTGTACAATAGGGCTCTGCCTCATTTGATTCCTTGAATCTAGCGCCTTCCAAACCCAGTTCAGGCTGAAATTCAACTCGCATCAGATTGTCAAACTGCGATTCCTGGATGAGAACCCCAAATGAAAATTCACTCCTCCATCTAAAATCCATTTTATTCCAGCTGCCAGTCCAAGTCCCCAAATAGTTGACGTGCACATTATTATCGAGTCTAAATAACACTGAAACACAACAATCATTTTTGTATGTACTCCAAGCTGGCCTCCAAGAATCTGCCACCAGTGAATGTACTTCCGATTTATAGCAATACCTAAGCAAGTCAAAATGATGGATGCTTTGCTCAAACAACATGGGATATTGCATATGCAGTGGATAGTCATTCAAGTCCTCACGAGTACCATCACGATGTCGCATATAGGTAAACTGAGCATGACTGAGAGTTCCCAAAGATTGATTTTCAACGTACTCTCTGATACGCAGCGATGTTGCCAAATACCTGAAATTCATTCCTACCAGCAACTCTAGATTACATTCTTCTGCCTGATTTACCAGATCTACAACTTCCGATATCTCTTCTGAAACCGGCTTCTCACAAAGAACATGTTTGCCTTCTGACAAGGCTGAGCTCACCAATGTATAATGTGTGCTTGGGGGTGTCGCTACAAGAACGGCTTCTGGTTGAGTAGCCTTAAGTGCACGCCCCATATCTTGTTCAATCAGAGTATCTTGATTTGCATATGAGGATCTCGCATGTTTGGCACGGTCCAAGTCTCGATCGACTATCCCCACTAAATCAACGTTAGTTGCTTCCGAACATACTTTTGTCCACACTTCACCGCGACTACCGGCTCCAACTAGGAGTAATTTCACTGGTTGGTCATTATTCATGGGTTTCGACCCTCAATGTTGCTAGTACAGTCATGGATAACATCAATTCGTCACCATCATATTAATTGTTACAGATTATTCACAAAATCCTTCATTCGTTCAAGCGCCTTACTAATAATAGATTGTGGTGAGAGAAGTGTTATTCGAACATGTCTATTTCCTGGATCACCAAATAGAGTACCTGGGAATATCATTACACCTGTCTCTCGCAACAATCTCATACAAAATTCCTCTGCATTGAGACCAGTGTTTGAAACATTTGTGTAGACATACATCCCACCAGCTGGATACCCATATGATAGGTTCATTCGATCAAGACCTTGCAGGATCACATCTCGACGACCTTGATATCTCCGTACCATATCGAGCAAATCATCCTTAGCATTGTGCAAAGCTGCTAATGCTCCTTTCTGCATAGCCGGTGGAGTACATATACTGATGGAATGCTTAATCTCTACAGCAGACTCAATTAGCCACTCTGGAGCTGCTATATAACCCACCCTCCAACCTGTCATCGCATAGGACTTTGAGAATCCATTTACAGTCACCGTACGATCCATCATTCCATCAAATTCAGCCAAGCTGTGATGCTCAAAATCATCAAAGATGATCTTCTCATAAATTTCGTCAGAAATAACTAGCAAGTCATTTTCTATAACTAGTCGAACCAATTTATCAAGCTCATCCCTACTAATAAGAGAGCCTGTAGGATTGTTAGGATTAGCAATAACAATCAGCTTGGTTTTGTCAGTAATCACTTCTCTAACTGCTGAGGCTTGTAAAGCGTAGTCATGTTCTTCAAAAGTAGGTACAGATACTATGGTCCCACCTGCTATTCTAACCATATGATCAAACGATTCAAACCTTGGTGCCTGCAATATTACTTCATCCCCAGGATTAACCAATGTAAGAATAGATATAAAAAGTGCTTCTTGACAACCGTTAGTCACTACAATATTCTCAGAGCTATAATGAAGATTATTATCACTAGCTAGTTTAGCTGCAATACTCTCTCGTAACTCCGGCATCCCAGCCGGGCCAGTGTAATGATGCAGTCCACCCTCTAATGCCTCGATGCCTGCTTCAACTATTGTAGAAGGACTATCAAAATCCGGGTCACCTCTACCTAATGGAATTACTTCATCCAACTCAGAAGCTATTTGAAGCATGCGTGTCCGTATGCTAGTTTTTATACTGAATGCACGACTCGCAAGTCGATCTTTCTGTTTAAAATCATTCATGGTCTACGGTCCATTAAATATAGCATCCCCAAAAACACCAAAGAGTATAATGTACTGTCCAAACTGTCCAAGTCAATCAAATTAGCCGTTGGCCCTTGACAAACGTCATTTTGACATTTGCAAGCGCCTTTAGATTTTCAATTGGATTACCATCCACCACTACAATATCCGCTTCCTTACCGGCTACAAGAGTACCAATTGTTTCACCAAAACCATGCACGTCCGCAGCAACGCTTGTGATACTTCTTAAAGCAGTTGTATTGTCTTCCACAACACCCAGAGATACCATGAATTCTAGTTCAGGAACTATCACATCATGTCCTACAGCAGGACTGCCAGCATCTGTCCCAAAGACAATTCTCACGCCGGCCTTAGATGCCTTAACTAGGCTATCATAACGCCCCTTGTCAGCAACAGCGGCCTGCCGCTCCTTGATTTTCCATTCGGGGATATTAAATCTACGAGCTACTTCAGGCTGGCTCTGCATCACTAATGGCGCAAAAGTAGTAACAATGGGTATGTTTCTATCCAACAGACAATCGATAGTATCAGTTGACATGCTGCCACCATGCTCAATAATGTCTACTTCAAAAGCGGCCATGCGACTAATCGCAGCGTCAAAAGTCGCATGAGCCGTTATAGGAAGATTGTTCCGATGCGACTCGTCTACTACCGCAGTTAATTCCTCATCAGTAAACTCTAAAGTATCGTGGCACGCCATTATTTTAATGAAATCCGCTCCATTTCGCACCTGATCCCTTACTGCACGTCTCATCTCATCAGGTCCTGATGCTTCGCGACAACACCAGTATGTATGACCACCTGTCTGAACAATTGCCTCTCCACATATCAGAAGACGTGGTCCAGACAGAATACCCTGTTCAATGGCCTGTTTTGCGTAAATGTTCGAAGTATTCATACCCATATCACGCACCATAGTAATGCCAGACCATAAGCTAACCAACATGTTGCTAGCACACTTGTAAGCACTAATTTCCGGAGGGTCATACAATGCTTGAGCAGACAAATCGTGAATTCCATCCCAGGCAAGATGCGCATGACTGTTTATAAGACCTGGCAGGATGGTCCCGCCAGTCTCGATAATTTCATCGTCACCATCATTGCCATGCAGGTGTAATTCCTCCGCAAAAACACCAACTTTGATTATAAGACCACCTTCTATTTTTACGAAACCATCTTCTATCACATTATCATCGACACCGGTAAAAACCCTACCTCTAAGTGTCGCAGAAATAGGCGCCTTTGTTACTATGCTACCAATTACGGTCTGAAATTTCCATGAAGGAGCTTCTGGCATTGTCTTTTACCTCAATTTTGTGAAATACATTCAGGCACTACATCCAAATATGGTACCTATTCTCTGTGAAATCAAGTTAGCAGCATCAGGACTTGGTACTCCAGCTAGATGTGGAGTAATTATGAGTTTCTCGGACGATATGTCAAACAACGGGTGGTTCTTAGGTAATGGTTCGTATCTAAATACATCTAGTGCAGCCCCTGCTATTTCACCAGATTCAAGTGCATTACACAATGCATCTTCATCCACCATACGACCTCTAGCTGTATTAATAAAGAAAGCTATCGACTTCATCTGACTAAATGCATCAGCATCAAACTGGTTGTCATTTCCATCCGCACCATCTTCAAACCGATGATGAAGTGATACAAAGTCGCTTTGTTTCAATAGTTGGGGTAATTCACACCATTGAACCCCTAGGCTGGCTTCCTCACCAGGTGACAAACGAGTTCGCTTGTTATAGATGACATTAGCTTGAAAAGCTTGAAGCATACGAGCCACACACTTTCCAATGTACCCTAGTCCTATTAATCCTACTGTGCTGTTACAAAGAACTCCAAAGTCTTTCATGCCAATCCAGTTAAAGCCATATTTGGCCTGATCAGTTAGCTCAGGCTCTCCAACTTCCTTTGTCCATGCCCGTCGTTTAGTCATGTCTTGCACCCACACCATCTTTTTGCTGAGCATGAGCATCAACAGAATTGTATGTTCTGCAACACCTAACAATGCTAAATTATCTATACGATAAACAGGAAGGTCAGTATTAGAAATACGAGCTACGCTAGGCTCAAGCACAACAATAGCTTCTAGCTGATCACCCACTTTCTCAATCATAGCTCTATCAACATCTCTGTCTTGGGTCACTATCCCCACACAGTCAGATAGATCTTGAGTCACACCCAAACCTTTTTCCTTTAATTTATCTATGCTCTCCACAACTGATGGGTGAATATTTGAATCAATTAGGCACAAATTTCTTATTGCCATACTCCTATCTCCTTTAGTGCTCGCGCAGCACCATCAAGATTTTTTAGGTTCATGCTTGAATAATTGGGAGAAAAAATTACCCCCGCGCCGCCTGAATTGTACGTAGCAAGAACACTATCATATACGATTTCAGGAGTACACTTAGCTTGATCTTCTACAGCTCGTGGTGCATCAACACCAATTCCCATATAAACAGGTAATTTGCCTTGCAAAGCATCAACGGTTGCTTTGCATTGTCCGCCTACGTAACTTGTGGCGCCCATTCCATTAGAAACAAGATCGTCCCATCCAACCTCGTTAATTCCAAGAATTTTGTACATCATGGGAGTAAATTCCTCTGGTGTAAAATCACGCAGAATACTCTTGTGAAAATCTGTCATTTCCTTTACATAAACTTGTCCGGATTGATGCTGGTACACTATTGGTTTCACCCAATCTGCATAATCGACAACTTCTTTCCAAGGCCATTGTGCTTTTCTAATTGGATTAAAGTGGTTTCTATTCCATACATTCAAACCAAACTCCAGTTTCGGGTCACACCATTTAGTAATTCCATATAATTCGCGGTCCAAATCTTTATTTCGTTCTACCCAATGTCTTTCAAGCAATAACAATTCGGGGTGCTCAAAAAGCAATCGTAGAAACTCAATTAATGCTCCATCGGCAAATTCCGTGTCAGCTCTAGCCTCTTGAAAGTACCGATAAGCGTTCGAACAAGCTAGTCGTGTACTCTCGACATCTATATTGTGTTGTCGCATGCTCTGAACACAATGTTTGCAATAACAAGTGGGAGCCATACCAGCTATCAGTCTATCTAGTGGACTCCGCCTTTCATTGCACCACATAATTCCATCAATATCATAATTCCTGCAGTGATCCTCAATAATCGAGTGCCACCAAGCTCTATAAGCAGGATTCTCCAAACAAGGCTCCCCACTTATACGTCCTAGATGATCTGTCTCACAGTACTGTGGGAGATTAGGAATTGGAACACTTTGTGCAGATCCATGACCAGAATACTTAAACAATGGTTCCATAAGCTCCGGAATAACACGCATACCCCGCTCTCTTGCACCAGGAATAACCATCTCAAGAATATCTTTACCATGCATACCAATATCTGGAGCACGAAAGTTTTCAATAGAAGTATTGGTGTAGTATTCTGGTCTGTAATTAAGGTATGAGCCTCCTTGTATATCTGCTGGCTCAGCTACGCCATGATCTGGCCAACCGTCTATATCCCAGGAAATGCTTCTGCCAATCTTTAGCCCTAGCCAGCTAATTGTGCCAATCAGAAGGGTATCAATTCCAAAACGTCCTTGTAGGGTGTCTAGCACAGTGTCTACACCTTCGTCCACAAAACTTACAGGACCTATCTGCATACCCACGACCTTTTGTTTCAAAGTAGTCATATTATTAGTTCACCTCATGTCACAAGTACAGCATAACAAACCTAACCGGCAATAGTAGGTACAGTTTGGGTAACACCCTTAGAATTGGATAAGTAAATAGCTTTAACAATACTTAGAGCATGCAGTCCATCTTGACCCGTAACTCTTGGTTCGCGATCATTAATGACTGCGCCAACAAAATCTTTTGCCTGCATCTGAAAATTGTAATGTAGTCCAAGTTCAGAGGTATGATTTTCAGAATGCCAATACTTTGTGTGCTCCAGAGAACTGAGTCGTGCCCATTCCCGTGCACGCACAGCAATGATACCTTCACTACCATGCAGATTAGTTTCCCAACACAGCCCTTTAGTCCCCGTATTATGACTGGCAGAAAGCAATATACCAGTGGTCCCGCTGCTAAACTCGAGCAGGCAGGCACAATTTTTTTCCACCAATACATCATTGTTTATACCTCCACAGCGTCCAGTCACTCGTACCACTTCATCCCCTAATAGCCAACAGAGCCTATCCACTGCATGGATAGCGCTATACATCATGACACCTCCCCCGGACATTTCTGGTATCATAAGCCACTCCGGTAAAGGCTGTCGCTGGGCAGTAATCATAGTTTCACAATGTTATATTCAGAGTATTGCTATTTGACAGATAACCAGGTCTCTGAGAACGCCAAACAGCATGATGTAGCTGGTTTCCCGTAAAAATCTTCATCTTTAATATGACCCAGGGGCTTCTTGCCATCAATTAGCACATCTACATTGCGAGATGCTTGCAATACTGTACATACAGTATGTGGCCAATCTGAAGAAGGTATTTCCGCATAGAATGGAGAATCGAGAGATTTCCAGCTTAGTGCTATTTCAATACCTTCGCCCTTCACAGTCTCAGTCCATGACTGACTTGGATCACCTGTAGAGTGAAAATCTTTGGTTTCAATTATTGGCATCGCACTATATTCACTAAGCATATCCCTAAAACCCGTGTATCCGATAACTATTTCTTCTTTTAGCCAATTGGCTAGCACCAAGTTGTCGGTCAGACAAATACAATAGTCATCTTTTTGATTGAAACCGTCAGCATCAAGATCGCTCAGTAAAAACAGAGCGTGACCATTACCATATTGAGAAGAATAAACAATGCGGAACAAACTAATGGATGTGACTATATCTCCAGATTCGCCATCAAATAGCCTGATATAGGGATTCTCGCCAGTCCAGATTATATTTTGATCTTTTACTATATTCGACATTTATGATCAGTATTATTTATCAAGGAAAAACCATTCTATTTTTAGTTTTGACTCCGATGATACGACCAACTACAGTGAAATATGAATTACCGTTACCAGTCAAAAATGCTGTCCAGTTCCTCATTAGGAACATCAAAAACTGTATTAAAAGGAGGTAATTTTTCAGTCGTCATCCACTCAGGCAGTCTATTATCTGTAGGACCAAAACCAGCAGCAAGATTGAACTCGATCTCCAGCTTTAGGGTAATTTTGCCCAAATCATGTAATACGTTCTCATCCACACCCCATCCATAACGACCATTGACCAAATCCATAAGTGAACCTGGAGCACTTGCAAAACCAAATCCGCCAAATAGACAAGCGCCCAAAGTGTCGTAACCAGCCATCTTTATTTGGGCATCGCGGGATACTTCCACTTGACCTTCCGGAGATAGGTGGTCAATTTCTGCCCTAATGCAATTACCGCAAGTGTGATCAGCACCTTGAGGAGAAGTCGCGTAAGTCACTCCGTTTCCCTTAATTGCGCGCGGATCATACGCGGACATAGCTTGACCTTTTACAGCTGCAACACGTTTCACGTTTAGAGATTTACCAGTAGCAACAACACCATTACCAAGCACCTTTCCCAGGGTTGTGCCTGATCGTATTTCACCAAGCAATTCCATAGCCCGTTCAGCATCACCAAAACTAAGTAAACCGCCTTCTGCAGCCACCCCCAATGCAGCACCTACTTCAATAGTGTCAAGACCTAAGTCATTAATCTCCCAATTTAATCTAGCAATATCATCTAGATTATCTATACCTAGATTAGACCCGACCAATCCTATGGTCTCAAACTCTACTGGCGAGACAATTAATTCGCCAGTAGTACTTGCAAAACAATTTGAACACCTAATAATGCATCCTGACATACAAGCGTGTGATGTGTCACTATCACCTCCTCTTTCTAGAAGAAGCTCTCGCATAGTTTCTCCACCAATTGCTTCAACATGTTCAAACTGACCTTGAGAAAAATTGCGCGTTGGTAGTGCCCCAAAACCATTACATATCGCAGCCATGGCTGCGGTACCATAATCAGTAAAAGACTTAGTCTGCGGATGAGCTAGCAATTTCTCAGTGTAATGTTTACGAGCAGCCTTAAATAAAGATGGGCTATCCAAAGGTGGTTTCTCACCATTAGCAGCATCAATAACAATTGCTTTTATTCTCTTTGCACCCATAACCGCACCTAATCCACCACGTGCACAAATCCGAGAAGCCACACCATCTTTGTCCAAATTCTGTACACCAGCAGAGTACATACCCATTTCACCACCAGGACCAATCAAAGTGATGCCCACTTTGTTGCCGTACCTTTGCATAAGCTTTTCAGAAGCGTCATACACTCCTAAACCAACTATGTCTTTAGCAGACTCAAATGCCCCGCCTTTATCGTCAATACGCAGAATCTGCCATTGATCAGACCTAGGTTCCCCTTCAAGAATAAAAGCTCTGATACCAAGATGAGACAATAATAGTCCAGTCGATCCTCCTGCATTACTCTCTTTTATTCCTCCAGTGAGCGGACTCTTGCCACCAAGTGAAATACGATCACATGAAGACACTTTATGGCCTACCAGCAGGCCTACTGACCATATCAATTTATTGAAAGGACCCATTGGGTCGCATGCAGCTACATCTTCATCTAGAAGTATTCTAGCTATTAGAGCACGTCCACCTAGTTTTCTCCAAGACTGTGGCATTTCATTAACTGATACGGTCTTAGATTGTACGTTTGCTCTCCACACAGAGTCATGCAAGATTGTCATGTATACACCACCTGATAAGTATCATATTGGCCGAGACGATTCTATTACAATTCAAGTCAACATTATTATATATGATGACAGTAGTTAGTAAGTAATATAATTAATTGTCTCTGATGCCAGCAAATAACGAGTATTTACATTTGTTGGTGGATAGTGGTGGGAACTCGCGAAAGAAGTGCAATCTAGTGGTGGTTGCACTTCTTTCATAGACTGAAAAGAAGGGTACAGAGGAGAAAATAAGGAGATGTTCAGATTCTACTTTAGACAATTAAAGAATGGTTAAACAATGCTTAAATCTTGGTTAAATTGTTTGTGCACTAAAGACAGTTGAGCCTGATTGATATTGATGTAGATATGGATTATGTTAAGATTGACACCATCGAATTGTAGCCAAATTTTGTGGAGCCACAATTGCTAGTATAGCAACAAAAACACGCCGATAGATGTGTTTAGGTATTGGACGGATTACTGGCCCACTGCATAGTATACAAGTTATAGTAGCTCCCCTTTGTTGCGAGTAGATCCTG
>DCAJ01000033.1:55800-56433 GCA_002311455.1 Anaerolineales bacterium UBA1136
GGAGCCATGCTCTATTACTTTGCCATTCTCTAATACCACAATTTGGTCAGCATTTACAATAGTATTCAAGCGATGTGCAATTACGAACGATGTACGCCCCTTTAAAAGAACTTTCAAAGCAGCCTGGATTTTCATTTCTTGTGCAGTATCTACGCTGCTGGTAGCTTCATCCAAAATCAATATGGCAGGATCAACAAGAAGTGCTCGCGCAAATGAAAGTAGTTGTCTCTGACCCATACTAAGGTTTACTCCATTTTCACCCACTGTCGTGTCATATCCTTGAGGAAGTCCTTCAACAAATTCATGCACACCAACGGCCATAGCACAAGCCTCAACATCCTGATCAGATGCCTCTAAGCGACCATAGCGTATATTACTGTAAATAGTACCTCCAAATATAAAAGTGTCCTGCAGGACAATCCCCATTTGTGATCGAAGACTCCCCATAGTGACGTTCCGTATGTCATGGCCATCTATACAAATGCTACCATCCCCTACTTCAAAGAAGCGGGCTATAAGACGAACAATTGTACTCTTGCCCGCACCAGTTTCACCAACCAATGCTATAGTCTGACCTGGCTCAGCATGTATCGTGACCCCGTTAAGTACCTGCTCACCCTGCTTGTAGGAAAA
>DCAJ01000033.1:56455-57899 GCA_002311455.1 Anaerolineales bacterium UBA1136
ATATCAACTCGTCCGGAAACAGGAGGCAATGGAACTGCATCGGTAGCATCTAGCAGATCAGGACTTGTATCCATGAGACCAAAAATCCGTTCGCTAGCCGCCATAGTTGCCTGGAAGATGTTGTAACGCTCTGCCATCTCGCGTATTGGCTCAAAGAACCGATCTACATATATCAAGAATGCAACTAGCACACCAGCGGTCAGTGTCTCGTTAATCACTAACCATCCACCTAGCCCTAGTACTAAAGCAGTGGCGATAGACCCCATTAGGTCAACACCTGGAAAGAATATAGCAGCCAGGCGTGCTGTCTCTGCATTGGCATCGAAGTATGACATATTCAAGTCTTTGAAATGACTTTTGCTCGCTTCCTCCCTGGTAAAGCTCTTTGTAACACGAATACCAGTTATGGCTTCATTTAGATATCCATTGATCCGGGACAAACGAAGACGAGCTGCACGGTATACACTTCGCACACGCTTGCGCCAGTAATTAGTCAAAAAGTACATCAATGGAAGAATTGCAAAAGTAGCAAGCGCCAATCTCCAATTCATTACTAGCATAGCCACAATTATCCCTAGTAAGATGAATACTGATCTAGCCACTCCAGTAAACCACCACGAAACAAAATCCTGTAACACCCCTACATCACTGATCAGACGACTCATTAAACGCCCAACGCTATAATTATTATGAAAATTCAGCGAAAGCGTGTGCAGATATTGAAATAGACTGCTGCGCATGTCAGACACTACTTTAGTGCCAATATATGCCATAATCAGTATACGAGACCGATTAAAAACCAGTTCGCCCAATGCCGCCCCTATATAAAGCAAACACCACATCCTCAAAGCATATATGTTATCCATTCGTATTCCCGTGTCGATAGCCTGAGCAACCAACCATGGCCGTACTACGCTAACTAGGGATGTGCCAATCATAAGGCAGACAGCAATAATTAACTTGAGGCGATATGCTCCTATATAAGATATCAATCGAGCTAATAGAGCCGCATCGTGAGTCTTATCATGAAGCTTGTCTTCATCTTCTTCAAGATACTGAGTCAGTCGGATCTCGCGCCGCTGTCGTTCAGCAGTTTCAGCTGTGACAGTTTTTCTGAAAAGCCAGTTACGGCCAGATGCCCCATGTATTGAGCGAGCTGCCTCCTGATCTTTAGTCGATTCTGTTAAATTAGTCATATTAAATGAATCATTCTTTGACTATTGTCGGCAATAATATTTGCATTCTATTCATTGGTTTGATGATGCTCAGACAACTACAGGAATTCCTCCTGACTACGCAATTGCAAATCGTACAGATTACGATAGGCTCCTTTGTTCGCCAGCAATTCTTCGTGTGTACCTCGCTCTACGATACTACCATTGTCCAACACTATGATCTGATCTGCCTCTTTTAGAGTTAGTAAGCGATGAGCAATAATAAATGT
>DCAJ01000033.1:57917-58879 GCA_002311455.1 Anaerolineales bacterium UBA1136
AATGCTTGCTGGATTTGATACTCAGTCTCAGTATCAACACTACTAGTGGAATCATCTAATAAAAGAATTGCTGGATTTCGCAGAAGCGCACGTGCTATAGCGACACGCTGTTTTTGGCCTCCACTCAATGAAACGCCTCTCTCACCACACATAGTATTATATCCATCCTGGAATTTCAAAATAAACTCGTGGGCATTAGCTGCTCTCGCCACTTCCACAATTTCTTCATCGGTAGCCTCCTCAACTCCATAGGCTATGTTTTCTCTGATGGTAGTACTAAACAGAAAAATGTCTTGCATCACCGCACCAACACATTTGCGCAAATCTTTTAAGCGAACATCTTTTGTGTCAATCCCATCTATCACTATACGACCGCTTGTTGGATTGTACAAACGTGGTATCAGATTGATGATGGTGGATTTTCCCGAACCTGTAGGACCTACTAGAGCAATGGTCTGACCTTCGGGAACATGAAAGCTAATGTCATTCACAATATTGGGGCCAGTTTGGTAACCAAAACAAACGTGCTCAAAGATGACTTCGCCACGAATCCGATCTAAACTAGTGCCTCCAAGGTTTTCCATGTCCTCCACATCAGCATCTATTATGCTAAACACTCTAGAAGCGCTTGCTCCGGCCGTAGCGGCCAAATTAACCAAAAATCCGAGTCGCTGCGCTGGACCATTCAGCATCAAAACATACCAAACCATTGCAAATAGACTTCCCACTGAGACAGTGCCGCTAATTGTTTGGGGTCCACCAAACCAAAGCAAAATAAATACACTAGAAGACAGAGCAAAACTAAATAATGGCCAATAATTTCCCCACTCAAACATAGCCTTATATCGTTTTTTAAACCAAGACTCATTTTCGAACTCGAAAGTTTCAAACTCATGTGCTTCACGTGCAAAGGATTTGACTACAGTAATTCCAGTCATACTTTCTTGCATTCTCGTAGAAAG
>DCAJ01000033.1:58905-61293 GCA_002311455.1 Anaerolineales bacterium UBA1136
GTAGAAAGAACACCCATTTGCTCCTGCACAGCTTTAAACAACGGTCTTACTCGGCCAGCAAACCGAACACTTAATCCAAGCACTATCAATATGGGCCAGATTGACAGTAATGCCAGATAAGAGCTCTCCAAAAACATGGCTACACAAACCCCCAAAGAAAGGATTACCACGGATGCCAGATCAATAAGGCCCATCCCAATGAATCTCTCTGTCTCAGAAGTATCACTTGTGGCCCTACTCATTAGATCGCCAGTATGTGCTACATCATGAAACGATATAGGCACAGATTCAATTGCATCAAAGAAATCTTTACGTAGATCATAAGCTACTCGGTATGTAAGCCACTCGCCGCAATAACGTTGGCCAAATGCTACTAAACCCCGCATAACTGCTATTACCAATATTAAAGAAGCAGATCTCAACACAGAAACCATGTTGCCCTCTGTAATACCTTGGTCTATAGCATTCTTAACAATCTGCGGTAGAAATAAGTTGATTAATGATGCAGCTAGCATTGCTACATATCCTGAAAAAACGTAACGCTTGTATCTGAATAAATATCCAATCAATCGCAAGTACACATTCTTGTTCTTGTTATATGTCATAAAATAATCACTAGTCACATTCTAATATTGTCAAATAACTATTGGAGATTTGCCCCATTACACAAATGATACATACTACTTATCTTGCGCAGTAAACTGATCACAGTGCAGAAAGAATATCAACAATGATATAAGAGTATATATTATTTACCCTTGGCAGACATTACAAACCGGAAAATTGGCTTCATCATAACAATCTGTACCGATTTGCATTACTTTCATATTTATTGCAAATATCAATAAAATGTTAATGATGTCCATGTTACAATCGTAGCTTATTAAGGATTGTTAACCTACAGAATAAATGGAACGCAAGCAAAGATTAGAAGCATTATACGCAGCACTAAAAGACCGAATATTGGTCCTTGATGGTGCTATGGGTACTATGATTCAATCTTTAAGACTCACTGAAACAGATTACAGAGGAGAACAATTCGCAAATTTCCACAAGGACTTAAAAGGTAACAACGACCTACTTTCCATAACACAGCCTCATCTAATCAAGGATATTCACACTGCTTACCTTGAAGCGGGTGCTGATATTATTGAGACCAATACATTCAACGCAACTCGCACGTCCATGTCCGATTATGAATTGGAAAACTTCGCTTGCGAGATAAACCGTCAAGCCGGCAAGATAGCGCGTCAGACTGCAGACAAATTTACTGCAATTACGCCTAACAAACCACGGTTTGTAGCTGGCGTCATAGGCCCAACTACTAGAGGTGCCTGCACAGTACATAACGTAAATGATCTGGCGGCTCGCAACATCACATTTGATGAACTAGTAGAGGATTACCAGGAGTCTATTATTGCACTCGTTGATACAGATATAGACATTCTACTTATCGAAACAGCTTTTGACACGCTAAATGCAAAAGCCGCCATATTTGCGGCTAAGTCTGCGTTCGATAATGTAGCTTATGAACTCCCAATCATGGTATCTGGAACAATTCCTGGTAAAGACGGAAGGACGTTAACCGGTCAAACAGTGGAGGCATTTTACAATTCAATCATACATGCTAATCCTATTTCCATTGGACTAAATTGTGCTCTAGGAGCAGAAGCTTTGCGGCCGCATCTTGAGGAACTATCACGCATATCGGAGACTTATGTCAGCGTCCATCCAAATGCAGGCTTACCTAATGAGCTGGGAGAATTTGATGAAACTCCTGAACATATGGCAAATGTCATTATGGATTACGCGACAAGTAACTTTGTCAATATAGTAGGAGGTTGTTGCGGGACCACACCAGAACACATTAAAGCTATCTTTGATGTGGTTTCTGACAAATCTCCACGCAATATTCCAGATATAGAACCAGGCTGTCGCCTTGCTGGATTGGAAGCTTTCAATATCACTAAAGACTCTCTGTTCGTCAACATTGGTGAGCGGTGCAATATAACTGGATCAGCAAAATTCAAACGTCTGATTATGGAAAACGAGTACGAAGCTGGATTGGAGGTAGCAGAAACACAGGTAAATGAAGGTGCCCAAATAATTGACATCAATATGGATGAGGGCATGCTCGAGTCAGCGGAAGCTATGCAACGGTTTTGCAACATGATTGCCCTAGAGCCAAATATCGCCAAAGTTCCGACCATGATAGATTCATCAAGCTGGGAGGTTATTGAAACAGGACTGAAGTGTAATCAAGGCAAATCTATTGTCAATTCAATCTCACTGAAAGAAGGTAAAGAGTCTTTTGTGAACCAGGCAAAACTTTGCCAACGTTATGGAGCAGCGGTTGTTGTAATGGCATTTGATGAAGCTGGACAAGCC
>DCAJ01000033.1:61351-61682 GCA_002311455.1 Anaerolineales bacterium UBA1136
AAGCTGGAAAAGCCGATACTTTAGAGCGCCGTAAAGAAATATGCAAAACCTCATATGATATTTTAGTAAATGAAGTAGGTTTTAGTCCCCACGACATTATTCTTGACCCTAATCTATTTCCAATAGCGACTGGCATTGAAGAACATAACAAATATGCTGTTGATTTTATTGAGACAACCCAATGGATCAAGAACCACTTACCCGGAGCGCTGGTGTCGGGCGGCCTTAGTAACGTCTCTTTTTCCTTCCGAGGCAACAATACTGTCCGTGAGGCTATACACTCAGTATTCCTATACCACGCAATCAAATCCGGATTGGACATGGCAATAGT
>DCAJ01000033.1:61794-63594 GCA_002311455.1 Anaerolineales bacterium UBA1136
GATTGGACATGGCAATAGTGAATGCAGGTCAGTTAGCAGTATATGACGATTTACCGCAAGATTTAAGAGATAAAGTCGAGGATACAGTCTTAAATACTAAGACAAATGCTACTGAAGAATTGCTTCAGATTGCAAATGATTACAAAGATAGTAAATTGTCAGAAGAAAGTAAGGAAAACCCTGAATGGAGGCAATTGTCTGTAGACAAACGTATTGAATATGCATTAGTCCAAGGTATCACCACCCACATTGTTGAAGACGCGGAAGAAGCCCGGAAAAAGGCTGGTCGGCCTTTACATGTTATAGAAGGTCCACTAATGGACGGAATGAACGTAGTGGGAGATTTGTTCGGGTCAGGCAAGATGTTTTTGCCACAAGTGGTTAAAAGCGCAAGAGTGATGAAACAAGCTGTGGCTCATTTGACTCCATTTATAGAGGAAGACTCTGCAGGGGAACAGGTAAGATATAAAGGCAAAATAGTAGTCGCCACTGTCAAAGGGGACGTGCATGATATAGGCAAGAAGATAGTGGGAGTAGTTCTGGGATGTAACAACTATGAAATTGTTGATTTAGGAGTTATGGTTTCCTGCGAAGAAATACTAGATACAGCCAATCGAGAGAATGCTGACATAATCGGACTCAGTGGATTAATTACACCCTCATTAGAAGAAATGGTACATGTTTCCAAAGAGATGCAAAGATTAGGTTGTTCCATACCTTTATTAATTGGTGGGGCCACTACATCTAAAACGCATACCGCAGTAAAAATCGAGCCACATTATTCTAACAATCAGGTTGTTTATGTGCCTAATGCTAGTCGTGCGGTTACTGTAGTTAGCACCTTGTTAAGTGATGAGAAATGCAACACATTTGTCTCCAATCTACAAGATGAGTACAGAGGTGTCAGAGAAAGAACTGAAAAAAGACGCTCTGGTCAACATTATCTAAGCTATGAAATCGCTAGGACTAAAGGCGTCAAAATAGACTGGGACTCATATGTCCCTGCCGCCCCACGCAAATCAGGCATACATGTATTTGACGATTACCCACTAAACGACCTTGTAGACACTATTGATTGGACTCCGTTCTTTACTAGCTGGGAATTGTCAGGAAAGTATCCTAAAATATTTGAGAACGAAATAGTTGGTAAGCAAGCCAAACAATTGTTTGACGATGCGCAAGAATTGCTGAAAGAAATAATTACTAAAAAACTCTTGACAGCAAAAGCAGTAATTGGTATCTGGCCTGCTAATCAAGTAAACAGCGACGACATAGAAATATACAGCCACGAAAATCCCAAGAAGATACTAGCCAAACTTTGTCACATTAGACAACAAAACCAGAAAAACGAAGACTCGGTACTGGCTAGCTTGGCAGACTATGTAGCACCTAAAGACTCTGGGATACGTGACTATATAGGTGGTTTCGCCTTGACAACAGGCCTAGGAGCTGAAGAGATGTCACAATCCTATCTAGATTTGGACGATGACTATTCATCTATAATGATTAAAGCACTTGCAGATAGGCTAGCCGAATCGTTGGCAGAACAACTTCACAAAAAAGTGCGGGTGGATTTCTGGGGTTATAGTACAGACGAATCATTTAGTAATGAAGACTTAATCCGCGAAAAATATCAGGGCATACGGCCTGCGCCTGGATACCCTTCCTGTCCCGACCATACAGAAAAAACAAAACTGTTTAAGCTACTTGATGCCCAACAGAACATCAATGTCACCTTGACAGACAACTATGCAATGCTGCCCGCCGCTAGTGTGAGTGGTTGGTATTTTTCACATCCAG
>DCAJ01000107.1:0-3689 GCA_002311455.1 Anaerolineales bacterium UBA1136
ATTTTACTGTGCCAGTAGAGCCTGATCTATTGGATCCAAGTGTGAGTTCATCACGCTATGATGCAGTAGTCGTATCGGCTCTATATGATGCACTAGTGTTTAGGAATGATGACGGGGACTATGTGCCCTGGTTGGCAGAATCATGGGATGTTAGTGCTGACGGGTTGGTGTGGACGTTCCAGTTGAGGAATGATGTGACGTTTCATGACGGCACTCCCTTTAATGCCGAATCAGTCAAATTCAACTTCGATAGAGCTGTTGATCCGGCTACAAAGTCACAGGCAGCTGCAGGACAATTAGGTGCTTGCTCGGACACCAAGGTGTTAGGTGACTATGAGGTTCAGATAACCTGCTCAGCAGTACACGCCTCATTTTTAGAAAGGTTGTCCGGACCATGGTTGAGACAATATTCTCCTACTGCTGTTGAGGCGTTTGGTGAGGACTATGGAGTGAATCCAGTTGGTTCAGGACCATTTATCTTTCAGGAATGGGTACCTTCTAGTCATATTACGGTTACATCAAATCCAGACTATAACTGGGGACCCCCAGGATTCCATCAGGGAGCTCCTTACCTTGAAGAAATTTACTTTCATTTCATAGGAGAGGAGGTAAGTCGGGTGGCTGCATTGAGGAGTGGAGAGACAGATGTTATCCTCTATACACCAGCTCGCGAGGTTGCTAAATTGGCTTCCGAGGCTTTCAAGGTGATGGTTAATGAGGTTCCCGGAATTGCTCGAGTGGATATTATCAATGCCGCAAAAGCGCCAACCGATGAGTTAGCTGTTAGACAAGCCATTCTACATGGTACTGATCGTCAAATGATAATCGATACTATTGATGGTGGTGTAGGCCAGGCTTTGCATAATGTAATTAGCCCAGGCGTATGGGGTTATGATTCATCTATTGAATCATTGTATAACACATATGATCCCGATAAGGCCAAAGCCCTTCTGGAGGGTGCAGGATGGGTTGATACAGATGGCGACGGAATTCGTGAGAAGGATGGTGAGTCTTTGAGCTTGGTTAATGTACATTTTCCTGGTCGTACTCCAGGAGTAAAGGCATTGATCCAAGCCCAATTGAGAGAAATCGGATTTGAGATGGAAATTCTTGAAAAAGCTAATCCAGACAATATGCAATTTGCTCGTGCCAAGGGCCATAATCTTGAATGGATGACCTGGGGATCAACTGATCCCTCGATAATGGGAAGTCTTTTCCATTCCAGACATGCTGGAAATGCGTGGAACTATGCATTTTATGAGGATGCGCGCTTGGATGAGGTACTAGATTTGATTGATCAAACAGTAGATCTTGATACACGTAAAGCCTTAGTGCAGGAGGCCCAAAAAATCATAATGGAGGCTGCTTTAGTGTTGCCTTTGACCATTGATATAAATGTGGTTACTATGGCTTCAAATATACAGGATTTATCATTTGGTCCAAGTGGTTTCTCTGATGTTTACTTTTACGACACATATATAATCGAATAGAGACACTATATATAGTAGGATGCTAGCAGAGAGGAATCCTCTCTGCTAGCATCTAGGATTGATTCATACAGTAACTCTTGACAAATGTCACTTGAATATCTTCTTAGGCGGTTGGCACTTGCCGTTCCAACTGTATTTATAGTATCGATTCTTGTGTTTGGATTGATGCATATGCTGCCTGGTGAGCCAGTAGAAATAATGCTCTCGGAGTTTGGTGGCAGTGCAGAGGATATTGAAAGGCTTCGCGAGCAGTTGGGTCTTAACGATCCCCTTTATGTCCAACTTGGCAGGTTTCTTTGGGATGCATTGCATGGTGATCTAGGAAGATCGTTGTTTAACCGACGTCCTGTCATTGATCAGATTCTGGTGCAGGTCCCCAGCACTTTACAGCTCACAGCTGGCTCAATTTTGGTATCATTGATTATTGGAATACCCCTTGGAATTATTGCGGCAATTAAACACAGAAGTTGGATTGATGCACTTTGTATGCTATTCGCTTTGGTTAATGTATCTGCGCCTACCTTTTGGTTGGCTTTGGTAATGATTCTGGTTTTTTCGGTGGGATTAGGCTGGTTTCCAGCTACGGGCAGCCAAGGCTGGCGGTCCTTGGTATTGCCGACAATATCTTTAGGGGTGGCTTCAGCCGGTCTTATTGCTAGGCTTGTACGATCGAGTATGCTGGAAGTCCTGAGCCAGAATTATATGGTTACAGCACGTTCACNNTTCCAAAGGCTTGCGCGAGCGCATAATTCTACTTAGACATGGTTTTAGGAATGCCTTAATTCCGACGGTCACTATCATTGGCTTGCAGATTGGAAATTTGTTAGGCGGTGCGGTAGTGGTCGAGACTGTATTTGCGCGACAGGGTCTTGGCCGTATGGTAATTCAGGCTATCATGAAGAAGGATTATCCGCTGGTGCAAGGTACTTTGTTGTTTATAGCAGTTGTGTATGTTTTGATCAATCTTATTATCGATTGGTTATATTCTTTTCTAGACCCTAGAATCAATACGTGAAATAGTATTTTACGTCTTGGTTTGTCACTATATTATGCTTTCTTACATATTAATATATCTGAAAATATTTTGCTATGATCAGATCGATATTACCTAGTACTGATACTGTTTTTCTTCAACAGTATGCGAGGAACATACCTGCCATGATTGGTGCTGGCTTACTGGTCATCATTGTATTAATGGCTATTTTTGCTACACAGATTGCCCCTTATGATCCTATTAGCATTGCACCTAAAGACAGTGCAGTTCCTCCTAGTGCTAAGCACATTATGGGAACTGATGTGTTAGGTCGTGATATCTATAGTCGAGTACTATTTGGTGCAAGAATTTCTCTAAGACTAGGATTGGTATCGGTCAGTATAGCAACTCTATTCGGCGGTATGTTAGGGTTGATTTCTGGATACCAGGGTGGATTAGTAGACTTGGTTGTGATGCGATTCGTTGATGCATTTCAGGCTTTTCCAAGTTTCATGTTAGCTCTTGTCTTGGTATTTTTCCTGGGACCAAGTCTATTCAACGCCATGATTGCAGTGGGTGTTGCATCTATTCCTGGGTACTGTCGTACTATGCGANNGCTTTCCGCTAAAGAAAATGAATATGTGCTTGCAGCTAGGGCTATCGGTTGTAGTGAATGGAAGATCATGTTAGGTCATATTCTTCCAAATGTTGTTGCACCTTTGATAGTTATAGCAACAGTAGGAGTTGCATGGGCCATACTTACTGCAGCCGGTTTGAGTTTCTTGGGAATGGGAGCGCAACCACCTACTCCAGAATGGGGAACTATGGCTAACGAGGGGCGAAACTACTTGGCTGAAGCTTGGTGGATGTCCTCATTTCCAGGTCTTGCTATTGCTATAACCGTTATTTCAATTAATCTTGTAGGAGATGGACTGCGGGATGCTTTGGATCCTCAGGACTATTTAAATGCTAGGGAAGACTAAATTATATCCAAGGAGGTTATTGCTATGTATGCCATAAAGTGTAAGCAGTTAATTGATGGTACTGGAATGGAGCCATTAGAAAATGCAGTGATAGTGATTGACGGAGAGCGGATTACCGAAGTAGGAGGAGTTAACAGTGTAACTGTACCAAATGATTGTGAGATAGTAGATGCGTCTTCTCATACGGTAATGCCTGGTATGATGGATGCGCATGTACATGTGCGGATGACAGGTGATCCTCTA
>DCAJ01000107.1:3776-4468 GCA_002311455.1 Anaerolineales bacterium UBA1136
CAACGGTGTTGAAAGCCTACGTTAGCGCAAAAAGGGATTTAGAGGCTGGATTTACTGCCATACGCGACGTTGCTGGCCGCTGTTATGAGGATATTGCGTTACGCAATGCTATCAACGAAGGTTTGATTCAAGGTCCTAGAATGAGAGTGGCTGGTCTGGGGTTAACGGTTACGGGCGGTCATATGGATCGAACAAAAGGAATGATACCCGGCATTCAAATGCCAGGACCTAATGCTGTCGTTGATTCTCCAGATGAGGCTCGGAAGGCTGTACGAGAACAACTTAAGATGGGGGTTGACCTTATAAAGATAAATTCAGCCTTGCATGAGCATCTTAGACCTTTTGAATCTGGGTATTTTTCTCCGGAAATGACATTGGAAATGATTGAGGCAATAGTGGAATTAGCCCATTGGGCGGGACGCAGGGTTGCCTCGCACTGTAATGGAGGTGAAGGTGCTAGGAACGCTATTGTTGCTGGTGTAGATTCTATTGAACATGGAGAATGGCTTACTGAAGAGGATTTAGATCTTATGGTAGAAAAAGGCACTTTTTGGGTACCAACCTTGATGGTCAGTACAGTTGGGTATGAGCGAAGATTTGAGGATGAGGATGGAAACTCGTCTGAATTTACACGCAAGTTTCGCCAGGAAAATTATGAGCATGCCTGGGTTACTTTTGAAATGGCCCTTTCT
>DCAJ01000073.1:0-12102 GCA_002311455.1 Anaerolineales bacterium UBA1136
GATCTGGTACGCACCTGTCACCTGGTCCCTACCTACACTAGCACTACGCAAGTCTGCTCCAGTCATAATACTTGCAAAAATTACATCGGACAATTCTATCTCTTCTCCCACGGCAGCGCGTTCAGCTAGGACATTTACATTGGCTATTTCTCCAGTGTTTGCATCAGTACGGATAGAAGTGCCGGGAGACAACGGACTAGACCCCATATTCACAAATTCTAGCAAACCAGTCTCCTTTAAGAGTGCAACAGCTTCCTCGGGATTCTCAATACCAGGGAGTTCAACTGATATACGCCTATCTCCCTGGCTCTGCACAATTGGTTCTGCTACACCAAGTCCATTGACCCTCTGCTCTACAATTAAACGAGTGGCAGTCATGGCATCACTGGAGATTTCATCATCTTCAGGAACATCAGCTTCCAATAGCACCTGCAATCCTCCCTGCAAATCTAGTCCTTGACGTACCTCTACATTCCAATCAATGCTGCGTTCTAGGACATTTACATGCAACTCAGAATAAGGTGAAGCAATCCACAGGGCTACACCAAAAAGACAGAACACAAAAATAAGCATACTTGTAGATCGTTTAGCCATAATATTTTCTTTGCTCTAAAGGAAAATCTCCGGGATATTTTGACCCAGTGTATAAAGCCAATACAAGCGCATGACATTATACCGTTTTTATGGTGAAATATGAAGTATACTAGTCAACAATTTTGTAGGTGTTACGTCTAGTTATACTTCTGTATAGAAAACCAAATAACCCCAAAACGATTGTTGACAATAAAAATACCACATTACCCCAAGAGGCATCTTCTCTATAGCTATGTTCCATTTCAAAACTGGTGACGCCTTTACCTGCATCTCCATTTACTGTGACCATTACTAGATAAATGCCAGTTTTCATCTGATTAAAATCTGATTCGTAGCGAAATTTGTTTGTTGATTGTCTGGTGGTGGCCTCTTTAGTAAATTCAGAGTGACCATTGTCCAACGCTACAGCATGGATAACAACATAAGCATCAAGAATAAGACTATCTTCTAGGTCACTTACCGCAACTGTGAAGTGCAGGTCGCCCGACCCTGAATCTGATGTTGACCATACAGTCACATAATAAGGGCCGGCTTTCTCACGAGCAATTTGTTCATCACCGCCACCATGTGCCAATGCGCTTCCGAACAACAATATTAATATACATAGAGATAGACCAACAGTTACTATCTTGTAATAGATTGGAATCCTAATCATGAAGTATCCAAAACTTATTTCGATATCTTGAACTGCTGTGATCTTCCAATCGTAAGTATCATCCACAACATTTCCACACAGGCCCAAAGTGAGACACCTACCGCAAGGTGCAGAATTCTAGACCACATAGGTATACGAAGCAATATATTCGCAGCACCAAGAACAATTTGCGTAATTAGTAAAACAAAAATACTATGTCCAAAGTATCTAATTTCGAGATTCACATAAACATTAGCCAATACATAGGCTATTGATAACAACATTGCTGCAGCTACAAAAGCCGAGTGTCGATGAATTAGATGAATATTAACTAGGTCTCTAATAGCATCAGACACTGAACCACAAAGAGGAAAGCCTAAACAAGCAAGTGAAGCACCACTGCGAGTCACATACGAACCAGTTAGTAGAAACAAATATAAGGTCACAAGAGTAACAGACACCAATCTGTAGAATGTCACCCCAGTTGGTATCATACCTGTATCACTACTGATCACGGTACTAGCTCTAATAAAATATAATAACATTAGTACTATAAGAGCTGAGACTGAAGCCACGGCATGTAACGCGTAATGTCTATCATGATTTCACAATAAGTCTCTACTGGACGTGCAAGGGTTGATAACCTCCATACAAACCATAGCCATACATGTGAACCATAGCAAATACCACGGTAATTATAGTCACCCACAATAGTAACGCCTGATTACCAAACATCCTCAGATTAGTTGGCCCCCAATCCATAGTAGATATCACTGCTACAAATACTATAGCTACTAGACCAATTAGCATCATTGTATTTCCAGTATGGATCCAGCCGGTAGCAGGCGGAATCTCTAGAATAACATGAATACTTCCCAATAAAATCTGAAACACCAGAAAGATGTTGGCGAGCAAAGAAGGCCAAAACATAAATTTACTTTTGCGATGATATCGCCAAATGACTAACAAGATTAAAACAAACTGCAAGGCCAGTACTAAACCTATCGCTTGATGCAAGAATTCTATCTAAGCACTAATATCTGCTAAAGGAGGAATTGCCTGACCATAGCAGAGTAGCCCGTCTGGGCATCCCAACCTATGTCCAGTAACCCGCACAATACTTTCAACGGTATATATCATTAGAGTTGTAGTGAGCAGCGCCGAAAACACTAATACAGATAGCTTAGAGCTTACAATTTCCAACGAGCGTAACAAGTATGTTTTCGTATTCATAATATCTGATTTAGTTCCAGGAAAACAGACAGAAACACCTATGCAAACGCTATATTTACACAAATCAACAAAATGATAGATAGTTGGATCACTGGAACATCTTACGAGCTTCTATCACACCAGGATACAATATCAACCTAGCATTTTGTACGACTAGCATTATAGTCATAGCAAATACTGGGCCAAAGTAAAACCACCCTAGTGCTGGCAGAACACCAAGACTAAGCGCTGTTAACCCAGTTGTGATGATATGTAACATAATCCACCAAGCTAACTGGCGTATATTTAGGTGAACTGGCAACATCGGTGTATCACTCATCATATAATCATCCCTACACACAACCACTAGGCTCCAGAAATACATTGGAGTCCACGAGAAAACAGTAGTGCTGCCATCACAATAGCACCAGGATCGTTCCTGACGCCTATCGCTGCGCTACCACTCAGAACAACAGCACTTCCCGCGCTGCGCCTCCAATAACAATATTCAGTACCGTACGAGACTTCAGCCACAGTGTATAGATACCAACACAAATAAATGCACCCAGAAATAAAAAGGGAGCCATGGGGAAATTGTATGAAAGCCTTGCCAGGCACGCTACGACAATCATTAGTAAAGATACATATGGTACCCATCCCGGATACTGGATAGTCCCAATAACTAGTGGTGGGAGGCGTGTTCGTGACATAAGTGCATCAGAATCATTTTCAATATATTCATTGAGTGCGCCTGCACCCGAAGCTGAAAGGCCGCCAGTTATTATCAAAATAACCAAGTTTTGATATGTTGGCACACCATTTTCAGCTAGCAACGCTCAACCAACTGCTGCCAATAACAATAATTATACTACTCGTGTTTTGAACAATACTGATAGAGGTCTCCATTTGGGTAACGTAGATAAATCCTTTCCTGCATTTTTGTCAACAGAAGATATAGTCTCACTCATCTTGCTTATTATTCCTCAATTATTTGCGTAATACTACTGCCCTCATTAGTACGCAACAAATACAAATACACCCAACCAAGTAATGGCACAAAAAGCCACCACTGCACGGCATATCCTAAATGAGGGCCATTATTAAGCTCAAACTCCAAAGGCACTGGTTGCGGTAGATCGTCGAAATTCTTATTTCCTAATTCTTCCTGCACATATACTGGCATTAGAGTGTAATCGACATATCTCTGTAATTCAGCTATATCCAACTGATATATTTCCCTAGAGTAATCATCTGAACGCAGCGAGATACCGGGACTATTCTGTGACTTACGAATTCGTCCAGACACATTCACTAGACCATAATCTTCAAATATTGAAATATCTCCAGACTCTAGAGTTTCGTGTGGGATCCAACCGCGGTTCACTAATACTGCCTTGTTGGAATCGTAGAGCATCAGAGGAGTGATCAGATTAACACCCGATCTACCACGCAACACCTGGCCTCTAAGAATAAATTCATTTTCATAATCATACTCACCAATCAAGGTAACCACACGCATATCAACATTGTCCAAATCACCCTGTAGATCAAGTTCACCAATTGTTACCGCTTCGAGAGACAATTGACTGCTAACAAATTCATTTCGAGCACGCCGTTGAAAATGGCGCTCTAACTGCCAAATACCCAGTCGACCCATAACAGCCATAGTACACAACACTACTACAGTACGCCACCACCAACGACGGCCGATTAATACCATGGGCACTTTATTCCACGAAAGCATATAATCACTCAACTAATAAGTAAACGCATAGTGAACTCTTCAAGCTATATGTGAGGCAATCTCGGACTATTTCTTTCTTCTGATGCCATCATCCTTACAACCAACACTATTATTGCAATAATAAGCATCATGCTTCCTGGTATCCACATAATGATTCCGCCAAGCATTTGGTCCTGCATAACGGTTAACGCCCAAGGACGCTGTACTTTTACATAATATTCATATATAGGTTGCCTAGAAAATGTAATGACTACTCCAGTAATCATATTAACAGGAACTGTCACAAGCAAGTATGCGATCCGCCTACCATACGCCAAGTGTTGATGCACACGCGGAGCAGCACTAGTAACGTGCCACCAAAACAGTATCGACACTAAAAAAAAGCTAATATGCTCGATGTCATGTACTACACTGGAATGTAGTGCAGCCTCGTAAAGCATTGGGTCATGCCAGCCTATATAAACAATGACAAATAGCATCCAGCTCTTACCTGCACCAGTAAACCGCTCGAGTGCTTTACGCAACCATGAATTACCTACAAATAGTCCGCCTACCACGCTCCTGATCCTAGAAGGAAGTCCCCATAATAAGATTGGGAAAGGATTCGATATGAGCAATAAAGGGGCAGCGCACATGACTAACAACATGTGCTGGATCATGTGCATGAAAAATAGTTGTCCAGATAAAACTTCCACTGGTGAAAGCAAGGCAAGTACTATGCATAGCAGCCCAGCCAAATAGGAAAACAGACGCCAGTATGGTGCAAGACCTATAACATCGCGTGACCTGCTGCCACTCTTCAAAGTTCTGATGTGAGCAAATCCATTTATGTACACAGAACCCCATAAGACAACAATCGCTACTACAACAAAGCGCCACTCCCAAGATCGAAGTAGCGCGCTTAGTTCAGCATCCATTTTCTATTGTAAAACAACTAGGACCCCAGACAGTTTCGTCTATTAGGATCAGTGTGCTACTTTACCCATCAAGTAGATTGCTGGATAGAAGAACACCCAGACCAAGTCTACATAATGCCAGTAAATAGCACATGCCTCAACTCCCCAGTGACGCTCACCCGAATAATGGCCGTTCCGTCCGTTATTCCATATGATCAAGATAAATACTATTCCACTGAAAACATGTAGGGCATGCATACCTGTCATACCATACAACACAGCACCAAATGCACCATCTTGGGGCTTAATATGTCCCTGCCATTCGAATCCCACAACACCCACCAAAAATACCAATCCAAGACTTGCAGTGACTAATAAACTGTTCAGAAACGTTTCCCTATCATTATGTACTATGGCTGTCTCAGCACGATTCATGGAGAAGCTGCTGGCTAAAAGAATCACAGTTACGATTACGCCAAGATTCTGATCCAGATCAGGACGAGTATTGCCCCAAAGATAAAAACGCGCTGCTAGTAAACCAGTAAACAAAAATGCCTCAGATACAAAGAACAACCACAGACCCAAACGATTATTCTTAAGCTGTTCGCGGTATTCTGATAATGAACTAGTAGCTGTACTCATTAATGACTCTCTCCTTCTAACCAAAGACTAGAGACGTGCATAAAAAATTGCAAGATAATGGCTGCTTTGATAAACGCAATCAAAAACATGGCAACGGTAGAAACGCCAATCATACTTGCAACAAATTCTATTGCAGTCAACAATGCTAACCACAAAAGCACCATTACTCCTGTACGATAAGCACCAGATAGTCTGGTCTTACTTGCCAACTTGTCATCACGCTCCTTTTTCCACGCTATCCTTTCCATAGCATCTTCAGGACCCGTATCCGGAGGAACAACTAAAGCTCCACCCGATATAAGAAGGTTAAATTGATACAAGACCACCGCTATCGTAATGCCACCACCTATTATGGACATTACAATAAATACCACCACCGCTACAAAAATTGTCGTACTATCCATCAGATATTACTTGCCTCCACCATAATTACTCAAGCACCTTGTCTGACTCCATACTCACATAAACCGACCCAGGCAGACCATAATCGTATGGCTCACCTACAATCTCAAAAGGATTGGGGTAACTATGCTCAGGGATTGGAGAAGGTATTTGAAACTCCGGAGAGCGTGATCTCCAGGGATTGTCTTGAGCTGTCTCACCCTTGCGAGCGCTATACCAAAGATTGTATATGCACACAAGTACTGATATAGCAATTAGAATACCTGCAACAGTGATCCAAAAATGGTAGTTCTCAATACCTAAAGCCGGATCATAATCTGCTATACGTCTACGCATTCCTTTTAAACCCACAGCTGCTTGACCGATGCTCTGCACCCAGAATGATGGAGTCATTAACCAAAAATGTAATTTACCTAACTTCTCACTATATTTGCGTCCTGTAGCTTTAGGATACCAGTAATACAGTGCTGCGAAGAAAGGAAATACAAAGCCGCCGAACATTGTGGCGTGAAAGTGTCCCACAACCCAATAAGTGTCATGTAAAAATAAATCTGTAGCAACCGTACCTGCTGGCAGACCCGTCAAACCACCAATTAGGAACACTGATATGGCTCCCAGTACAAAAAGCATAGGGGTTGGAAATGTAAGCTTACCTTGCCACATGGTACCTAACCAACTAAAGAACTTTACCCCTGTCGGCACAGCCACTAACAATGTTGCCACCATAAATGGAATACGGAGAAATTCATTCATGCCTGATACAAACATGTGGTGAGCCCATACAAGAAATCCGAGTAGTGCAATTGACATACTCGAGATGGCTATCCATCTATATCCAAACAACGGCTTACGGCAAAAGACCGGTAGCAATTCGCTTATTATCCCAAGCCCTGGCAAAATAAACACATATACAGCTGGATGAGAGTAGAACCAGAATAGATGTTGAAAAAGGACTGGGTCACCTGGAGGTGCACCAACAGCCTTAGCAGCCTCTGATATAAATGGATCAAAAAATCCCATTCCAAGTACGCGTTCTGTAACTACCATCAAGAAAGCCAAACCAATAAATTGAGTAGCTGTGAGTTGAAGAATTGCAGTCGATATTGAAGCCCATACAAAAATAGGCATTCGAAACAGACTCATGCCTGGTGCTCTCAGACGCGCCACAGTTACTAATAAATTAAGTGATCCAACTATTGACGAAAGACCAATCATGTACACGCCTAAAAAGAACAGTTGAACTCCAATTGGAGCACGGGCACTCAACGGTGGATACCCGGTCCATCCAGTATCCCATCCACCAACAAAAAGTGCCGTAATCAGAAGTATGACACCAGGTACGTTGATCCAATAACCAAATGCGTTTAGACGTGGAAAAGCCATGTCAGATGCGCCAATCATTAATGGCACCAGATAGTTTATCATCCCACCAACACCAATCAATATGCTTACTATCATAATAATGCCATGAGCACTTATAAAGGAATTGTAAGTTCCGTACGATATGAATTGCATTCCAGTAGCTACAAGCTCAAGACGAAACACCATTGCCAACGAGCCACCTACCAACATCACCAATATTCCGGTAACTGTATATTGAATGCCTATTACCTTGTGATTGTAATCAACACTAAAATACCGGAACCACGAGGGTTTTCCACTGGGAGGACCATGAACCATGGGTGCCTGCATTCCAATCATCCATTTACCCCAATCAGTTAATGCACCAACACCTATCATGAAACCTAGCGTACCTGTGACGGCACCCACGACCCAAGCAGGCTCTGCTGCCCAAAACTCATCCAGGCCCATAAAAAACCTAATAGCCCATACCAAACCCATACCAAACAGAGTGCCAAATAGCTGGCCGAGCAAACCACGGACTAGCCCAATGGTAAGGAAAAATGGAGGCTGCCAGGTAGGAACGGCTTCATTCGCAGACTCGCGTACTCCTCCTCCATGTGATTGTTCTATGGTCACAACATCTTCTGCTTCCAAATCTTCAAGCCCAGCAGTTGAAGCCTCTGGTACTTCCTCAACGTCACTAACTTCAGCTTCCTGGTCATCACTCTCTTCTACCACATCAACTGCAGCCGCTTCAGGCACCTGATCAATTTCATCTTCCACAACTGGAGAGGCCATCACTTCCTCATCTTGCATATCCAATGCACCGTAGCCAACGCCCTCAGTAAAATATGTATAATTAGGTTGTATGTCTTCAGTCAGGTCTATGTTCTCACCTGCTTCTAGCTGCTTAGTACAATCAAGAATCACAGAATCACCTTGGTTATTCTGGCCCTCATAATGACCCTGCAAACCAATTCTTGCTATGTATTCACCACCTTTTGCATCATACTGAGCAGGTACAGCTTCTTCTTCGAAAATAGCCTCGTAAGGACACTCTGGAATACATGCGCCGCAATCAATACAAGTTTCCGGATCAATATAATACCAAGGCCACTCCTTCATCGGTTTTCCAGGAATAATGCACTCTACGGGACATACCTCCACACAGGAACTGTCACGTAGACAAAGCGAGGTGATAATATAAGTCACTAGTAACCTCCACCAAATTCAAACATATTGCGATAATCATCTAATCTTTTACAGATTTGATGAATGCTGTGAGATCTTTTATGTCAATTTCAGATAGAATTTCCCCAAAGTTTGCGGGCATTAGATTTTGAAAACCCTTAACAATCTGATCACCTGGATACAAGATGGAGTGTCGTATATAGTCCTCATTGACTATTACGCTAGTTCCATCATCCAGTTTCTCTTGGGAACCAAACAAATTGAGCCAGCTTGGACCCACTACAACAGTTCCATCCAAAGAATGACATCCTATACATCCTTGGGTCTCGTACAATTGCTCTCCACGCGCTTCAGGAGTATCAAGAGCAGCCAACCTAGCTGTCTCTGCTCCAACCCAATTGTCAAATTCAGACCTTTCAACAACTCTTACATCAGCCAGCATTTGGGAATGACGAAGTCCACAAAGTTCGGCACAACGAACTTTGTACTTTCCAACAACTGTGGGCGTCACTCGCAGCAAATTAACTGCACCGGGTACAGCATCCTGTTTTACCCGAAATTCCGGAACCCAAAAATTATGAATGACATCTGTAGAAGTAATCTCAAATCTAATAGGTTGATTTACAGGCAACAAAAGCTCTGTGGATGTCAATCCTTGCTCCGGATAATCAAACCTCCAAGACCATTGAGCACTAGTTACCTCAACAACCATTTCATCTGGAGCAGATGCAGTAACATCGCGCAGCGTCACCACTCCAATATATCCCATAACAGCTACAATAATCAGTGGGATCACAGTCCAGGTAATTTCCAATCTGGTGTTCCCATGGATATGTTTACCAGCACTAAGATCTCCTGGCTTACTTCTAAAAACAATAATACTGAAAAGCATAAAAACAATCACTAGAGCAAACAAGAATGCTATGAGCTTCAAGTGAATTCCGAACAACCAATCAATAGTTACACCCTGAGCACTTGCAAGAGGTGGCAATAAATCAGCCGAATCAAGAAGCACAGCACCAGCTACTGTGACTAGAACAACTATGATAGTTGCTACTACAAAATGTCTCACATCCACTCCCATTTTTTACTCTATCACAATCTATGTGCTTAGCGCATGTGTCTCCAAAAACAAACTAAAAGTAATTCCTTTGTGAAATAACGTGCTAATGCCGAGATTATACCAGAACGGCCGTTTCAGCAAACGATTTTTATGATGATTGTTGTATACTCAACTCGTATGATAAATCTTATTGTACCGTCGCTGATTATTACATTGTCGATTGGCCCTATTGTATCCAAACAACCAGTAGAGTATCCAAGTGCTACACTGATTGCAAACATCACTAAGCCTACGCAAGGCGACCTCGTAAACGATATAGTACAAATTATTGGTACCGTTGGTAATGCAGAGTTCGATCATTACGAGATGCATTTCGCCCTACATCCTAACCCAACAGACACGTGGTTCCCCATTGTTTTATCGGGCACTATTCCAGTAACAAATGGAGTATTGGGTCAATGGGATACTAAAGGTATATCGAACGGCAAATATGTGATACGCCTAGGAGTATTTGATGCGGAAGGAAATCTTTTGGCTAAAACTAGAGTAAGCGATATATTGGTGAACACTGAGCCAGCATCAATTTCTCAAACCGCTACTCCTACAGTCATAGATGCTGCAACTCCCGTCTTAAGTCCTACTGAAATGCCAAAATCCAATCGAATAGTCAATCCAGAAAAGTCATTGTTCACCAACATCTTGTATAAGCAACAGCAAGAGTATGATTACATTAGCATATTCACCACAGGAGCTGCCTACTCTGTATTCATATTTCTGACGCTAGGCTTTTATTTACAACTACGCAGATTAGTGCGTCCTCATTTACGACGAGTATTGAGAAACATCAGAAATGATTTGCGTAGACCATGAGCTTATCAGTTGCATAGCCTAGATGTTACAATTAATAATCAATCTCAATTCACGCTAGATATTTTACAATATCATGTAAATAATCAATTAGATATCCATAATGGAAAAATACTTAATTGTAGGTCTAGGTAACCCGGGACAAGTATATGTCCGCCAGCGTCATAATGTGGGTTTTATGACGCTAGATGCAATATCACGGAAACATAACGTATCATTTACCAAACACAGAGGCAAATGCCTTGTTGCAACCTTCCACCTCAACAGCACGAGCATTATACTCTTAAAACCTCAGACTTTCATGAACTTAAGTGGCCGCTCAGTGCAAGAGCTTGTACGATATTACGATATACAGCTGGGTAAAACACTGGTAATTTTCGATGACCTTGATTTACCAATTGGTGGTATCAGGATTCGGAAAAGCGGTGGTTCGTCAGGTCACAAAGGCATGCAGTCAGTAATTGAGTTTCTAGGATCAGAGACTATTCCAAGGCTACGCTTAGGCATTGGAAGACCTCCAGCAATTATGGAGCCTAAAGACTATGTACTCCGGACTTTCTCTGAGCACCAACAGCAACATATTAATTCCCAATTACCAAAAGTAATCGCAGCTGTAGCAACTTTTGTGATTGATGGAATAAATACTGCCATGAGCAATTATAATTGTACAAGTTTAAAGGAATGAATCTAGAAGGTCTACTACCTTACATCCGAGCTATACCCACATACAGGGAAACACTAGAATTAGTTTCCGGATTGCAATCAGATGCAGGTCATGTAATCACTTTAGACATCCCTAGCGCAGCGCGCCCAGCCATAATCGGAGCCCTCAAAGCAGATCTGAAACGTCCTTTGTTAGTACTGGCAGCCCAAGACAATCGTGCTCGTATATTGCAACAAGAATCATTTGTCTGGAATCCAACTGGACACTTCCAGAATTTCTCTGAACCAAACTGTGTTTACTATCAGCGCTCACCACGTGGACCCCGCGCTATCCAACAAAGAATAGCTACGATGACTCAATTTTTCTTACAAGCAAATAACGAATTTGCCGGCGGAGTAAGCAGTGCCCGCGCACTGATGACTCCTACCCTACCATTGGATCTTTTCAAGACGTATTCAAAATCTATATTATTAGGAGAAACTATACGCTTAAACAAGCTTCTCAAAACATTGGTGGACTCTGGTTACACTCATGGTACCATGGTGACATCACCGGGTGAGCATAGTCGAAGAGGCGGTATTCTAGATATATGGCCACCCGCAGACCTGCTTCCCACTCGCATCGAATTTATTGGCGAGAGCATTGAAAGCATGCGTAGATTCGACCCATCAACTCAGCGTTCGGTTGATAGAGTTGAGATATTGCATATTCATCCAGCTCGTGAAACACTACCCAAAAATGGTCCGGCAGCAGCTCCCAAAATACAGATGGAATGGCCATCATTTGAGAATAAAAGTGTTGTTTCAGATCACCAACACGACTTTGAACTACTTAGCGCTGGGGCTACAT
>DCAJ01000073.1:12139-26838 GCA_002311455.1 Anaerolineales bacterium UBA1136
CAAATACTCTATTAGACTATGTACCAGAAAACTCCTTGATAATAGTGGATAACTGGCATGAGTTTGCTCTAGCAGTACATGAATTTGAAAAACAGGCCCTAAACCTACGTGCCGATCAGATTAACAACAACTCACTTCCAAAAAGTGCGCCGACTCCTTACGCTACATGGTCAGAACTTCAGGATCAGTTATCAACATTGCCACTACTTTTGCTATCTGGAGCATCTACAGAACCAGACTGTGATTTAGGAGCAGCTTTCACACCTGGCACTCCTCATGGTGGACAAATGAACTCTGTACTTGACCAACTGGAAACATTGGCTCTGCGTGAAGAGCACTCGGTAATAATTAGTAGACAAGGCATGCGTTTAAGCAACCTATGGAATGTGCACTCATATGCTGATGTTAATGCGAACGTCAGTACTGCATCACCTCAAACTAGTGTTACGACTTTACCAGAAAATTGGTCACCACTGTTTGTGCAAGGCACTATAGATGCTGGCTTCACACTGAAACAATCTTCCTTGCATATTCTATCGGATTCAGAAATATTTGGGTGGCGTCCGCCTGAGCCACGTAGAATTGAATCAGGATCCAATCTAGCTAAACAAAATGACATTTTCTTTGATTTCAACCCAGCAGATCTTGTTGTACATATAGAGCACGGAATCGGCCAATTCATTGGCTTAGTCTCGCGCAAGATAGATCAAATTTCCCGCGAATATCTTCGTATCAAGTATGCTAAGGGAGACACTCTTTATGTCCCCATAACAAAAGCAGATCGACTGACTCGGTATGTTGGTCCAGACAAAAAACAACCAGCCCTTTCACATTTGGGAGGAGCCGCCTGGACACGTGCTCGAGAACGCACTCGTGCAGCAGTAGAAGAAGTTGCAAAAGAACTACTAGAACTTTATGCAAAACGTGAGATTGTAGATGGACACGCATTCCCAGATGACACACCATGGCAACTGGAGCTGGAGTCCTCTTTTCCATATATTGAAACTGACGACCAGCGTAAAGCATTAGAGGAAATAAAACGCGACATGCAGCTGCCTCGACCAATGGACCGATTGATATGTGGTGATGTCGGCTATGGAAAAACTGAGGTAGCATTAAGAGCAGCATTCAAGGCTGTATTGGATGGCAAACAGGTTGCAGTACTTGTACCCACTACTGTACTTGCGCAACAACATTACCTCACCTTTCAACAGCGGATGTCCACATTCCCAGTTCATATAGAAGTGCTATCTCGCTTTAAGAGCAAATCCCAACAACAGAGCATAATTAAAGATATATCAGATGGAAAAGTAGATATAGTAATAGGCACTCATAGGCTTGTGCAATCTGACGTAATATTCAATGATCTAGGACTATTAATTATTGACGAAGAGCAGAGATTCGGAGTGACTCACAAGGAGTATTTGAAGAAATTAAGGACCACCATAGATGTACTAACGATGACTGCGACTCCAATTCCACGGACACTATACATGACCCTGACCGGTGCTCGAGACATTAGTACGATAAATACCGCTCCAGAATCTCGCCTACCTGTGATCACCCAGGTAGCTCCTTTCAGGAAAACTCTGATACGAGAGGCAATATTACGAGAGATGGATCGAAGTGGTCAAGCATTTTTTGTTCATAACAGAGTAGAGACAATAGACGCTGTAGCTAAACTGGTCGCTGATTTTGTACCCGAGGTTAGAATGATAATTGCACATGGACAGATGCCCGAAAAACAACTAGAGGAAGCCATGGCATCTTTCGTACGCCACGAATATGACCTATTGGTATGCACCTCGATTATTGAAAGTGGATTGGATATTCCTAACGCAAATACCCTGATAGTAGATCGGGCAGACAAATTTGGGCTCGCGCAACTCCATCAATTAAGGGGTCGTGTCGGTCGTGGAGTCAAGCGTGCATACGCATACTTTTTGTACCATGATAATAACCGGATCCTCCTTAGCAAAGATGCGCGTACACGCTTAGAAACTGTGTCTGAAAATACACATGTCGGAGCTGGATATTCGATTGCCATGCGTGATCTAGAAATGCGCGGAGCTGGGGACATACTAGGAAAGAGACAGCACGGGCATATGGCAGCAGTAGGATTTCATCTCTATACTCGATTGCTGCGCAAAGCGATAAAGATCAACAAGATTGGAAGTGAAAGAGACGATCAAGACAAGTTACCAGACTGGGACCTGTCCTTAGTGTCAGTTGAACTACCATTTGACATAGGCCTACCCAAAACATATATCACCGATCGGCAACTGCGGATGCAACTGTATCAACGAATGGCAGAACTAGACAGTGATGATGGTGTTGAAGAGATTACCGCAGAATTGTCTGACCGGTTTGGCAACCCACCCGAGCCTGTACAAAACCTGCTTTTTCAACTCAAAGTAAAGTTACGAGCACATCAAGCGCAAATTGACTCTGTTAACACAGAAGGCAATAAAATATCGTTGCGATGTCGTAGTTTAGAAGTCGAAAAAGTGCGCAGGTATTTGGCTGCTATCCTACCAGATGATGCTCGAATTACGCGAGGCAAAATATTGCTGCCCATTGAAGAGAAAAATCAAGGATGGCAAGAACTGCTAATACAATCTTTGGATATTCTTATTTCATGTCTTGATAGCAGAATTGCAGTTTGACGCTATCCGTCCTATTTGGTACACTGCCATATCCGTCACTATCATATTCATACCAGTGCCTAATCAATGCAACTATCCCCACTTCGCACCACATTAGTAGCCATATTTACTACTGCCTGTTTATTGTTTGTTGCTTGGATGTTGCTAACTCCTGACGGATCCCTTTTGAGCAACGCCAATTTTGAACACGACGCAATTTCTCCGAATGCCGACAATGTATATGATGTAACTAGAGTAACATACTCATTATCACAGCCGGCGAATGTGTCCATATTTTTTCTAGATAATGATGGGCAACGCTATGATTTCCGCAGTAATAAATCACGTCAGTCTGGAGAACACAATCTGCTTTTCTCCGGAATAGTAGATGGATTCTTAATGCCGAATGATTCTGTCGAAGGGACAATTATTGCACGAGTACTAGCAGATGGTGATTACCAATGGGTTATTGAAGCTAGCAACCAGCAGATCCGCGAACGAAAAACTGGAAGCTTGACTATAAATCTTGCAGACAACACTATTCCAGACATACGTGGATTTAGTGTCTCGCCCAGCCTTTTCACTCCTAATAGAGACGGGATTAGTGACCGTATTTGGATCAGTCTTTTCCTCACAAAAGAAGCACATGTTGATGTCTTTATAATTGACGATCACGGAAATAAATTGCCTATCGCAGAACGTGCTGGTAATACTCCTATAGATCAACAAGGGATGCACACGTTCGAATATGAAGGAGGAGTTGATCTAGGTATAACCCCACCACCCGACGGAACTTATCAGGTGATAGCAAATTCACTAGATTCAATCGGACAAAAAGTAAGTACAGAAGGCCAACTAGAGATGAAATATGGCGGTGTTCCTCGCGCAGATATAGTCAATGCAAATGTAGAATTTGGAGACACAACTATAGTCCAAGGGAACCAATTAATGTTCACTCTTACCGTGGAGAATTATGGAGTCTCACCTATCCGAACTAGTGGTCCAGAACCAGGATTTCAATATACTCAGAATGAAAACGCAAACACACATGGATGGTACGAAGAATCCGGTGCTTGGCGCGTAGGCATTGATTGCGATACTTGTATACGTGACTATCCATGGCGCTGGGCACTCGGTAAAAGACATGAACTAACACAAATCGAGGATCACTGGTATCTCATGCCAGGACAAAGAACAACCATTACAGGTGCTGTAACCATAACCGACGTACCTGCGCGCAACCCCTTGTACTTCTGGGCCGGACTAATTCATGAGGACGTAGAAATATCAAACGTAAATAATCGAGTCGATCCTCATTTCATCACTATAGTACCTAAATACTAAACCATCCATGAAGAACGCAAATAGACGAACCTTCCTCAGTATTCAGTCCAATGCCACTGCTCGTTTGGCTAACCTACCCTGGTGGGGGATAGTGATATTGCTCGCAGCAACATTTTTCGTCTATACCTTCACGACAAATCAACTTTATCAAGAAGTCATAAAGAAACTGATAGTCGGCATACGGTTGACCCTAACCGTTACTATAATCGCTTACATCTTTGCTATAACAATAGGACTATTAACCGGTTTAGGACAACTTTCACAGAACGTTATTATTAGAAATACAGCTCTACTTTATGTAAACGTCATTCGTGGTATACCTATTATTGTGCAAATCTTCTATACTGCATTTGTAGTAGTCCCAGCCGCAATTGTTGCCATAAATCTCTTAGGAGTCCGCATGGCATCAGCAGGATGGCTGCCAACCGACAATATATTTACCGCCTTAAGTATTCGAGATGTCAATTTCATTACACGAGGCATAATCGCGCTTGCAATTTCATATGGTGCATTCTCCGCAGAGATATTTCGTGCAGGCATACAATCTATTTCCTCTGGACAAATAGAAGCAGGTCAAGCCCTAGGACTAACAGCGTTCCAATCACTAAGATTAATTATCCTACCCCAAGCTATTCGAGTAGTGTTACCTCCATTGGGAAATGATTTCATTGCTATGCTCAAGGAATCTTCTCTTGTGTCGGTACTAGGAGTAAATGAAATAACACATCTTGGGAAAAAATATGCCGCAGCCTCCTTTCGCTTTCCAGAAACATATAATACACTTGCGTTCCTGTACTTAAGTATGACACTCATACTGTCCATGGGTGTAAAAGCTATGGAGAAAAAACTAAAAACTAATTAATATAACAGGAGGCCAAATCACTAAAGCAGACACCAAAAGTCTTGTAAAATAATTGTGCGGTGTGTAAGATTTTGAAATATTTATATGAATACAAATTTGTGAATCTACAATCCAGACTAGGAGGAATAAAATGAAAAAGATATTTAATATACTAAGTAGTCTCTTAATTGGAGCAATCTTACTTGCCGCCTGCGGTGGAGCAGCTGAAGAAACACCTGTATCCGTGGAATCCGCAGAGCCAGTTGCGAAAGAACCTGAGACCACCTCTGAAGAGGTAGAGGACGAAGATGGTTTTAAAGTAGCATTTGTCTATGTGGCACCGATTGGAGATCTTGGTTGGACCTGGGCTCATGATCAGGCGAGGCTGCAGTTAGAAGAAGAACTAGGTGTAGAGACTGCCTTCGTTGAGATGGTTCCCGAAGGGCCTGAAGGCGAGCGTGTGATCAGGGATTTTGCAATGAAAGGATATGATTTGATTTTCACTACTTCCTTTGGCTATATGGATGCTACTGTAGCAGTAGCTGAGGAATTCCCCGATACTCAATTTGTGCATATCTCTGGATACAAGCAAACCTCTAACTCTTCCAGCGTTTTTGGTCGAATGTACCAACCCCGTTATCTTTCTGGTCTGGTAGCTGGTGCTTCAACCAAAAGTAATATCATAGGTTACGTAGCTGCTTTCCCCATACCAGAAGTTATCCGCGGAATTAACGCGTTTACGCTGGGAGTAAGAGAGGTAAACCCAGATGCCGAGGTTAGGGTAGTATGGACAAACACCTGGTTTGGCCCACCTGAAGAAAAAGAAGCTGCGGATGCACTATTGGCTGCTGGCGCAGATATAATCGCACAGCACCAAGATACTACCGAACCTCAAAAAGCAGCCGCTGATGCTGGAGCTCTTTCTATTGGTTATGACTCCGATATGGCTCAGTTTGTCGGAGACACCGTCCTTACAAGTCCGGTCTGGAATTGGAGCGTAAAGTATATCGAGATAGCAGAGCAAGTCATAGCAGGCACATATGATGGCTCAGAGTCCTACTGGGGTGGCATGGACGAAGGTGTGGTTGCATTGGCACCGCTTTCTGACCGAGTTTCTGCTGAAACAGCTGCATTAGTAGAGGAAAAGTCGGCAGCAATCATATCCGGCGATTGGGATGTATTCTGTGGACCTCTAGTTGGCGCAAATGGAAACATTGTAGTAGGTGACGGTAAATGCCTAGACGACGGATCAATGCTAGGCATGGATTACTGGGTAGCGGGCGTGAAAGGTGAAGTTCCAGGCGAAGCACCAGGTGAGGCAGCAGGCCTGCCAGACCTAGAAGGTCGTGTAATCACCATTGCCGTGGAAAATGCTTATCTTCCGTTTAACTATATCGATGTCGCCACCGGTGAACCACAAGGGTGGGACTATGATGCTATGGAAGAAATATGCAAACGCTTAAATTGCGAACTTGATTGGCAAGAGTTTGGCTGGGATACAATGATTCAAGCTGTATCTGCTGGTCAATTCGATATGGCCACAGACGGAATCACTATCACGGCAGAGCGTGATGAGAATGCGGATTTCTCAGACGGCTACATCGCGACAGAACAACGCATGCTAGTGAGACTGGACGAGGACCGTTTCTCGACTTCGGATGAGTTTGCCGCAGACCCCAACTTGATCTTCGGAGAACAGGTTGGTACTACCAACTATGATACTGCAGTGACGCTGGTAGGAGAAGATCGCGTCATAGCTTTTGATGACTTTGGTATAACTGTGCAAGCTCTGATTGCAGGCGACGTTGATGGAGTCGTTATCGACGAAACAGCTGGCCAGGGCTATATGGGTGAGAATGCAGACCTCGTTACACTCATAGGAGATTCACTTTCAAGTGACTGGCTGGGATTCATTTTCCCAACTGGTAGTGATCTAGTTGCTCCTATCAATGCTGCCCTCCAGTCAATGAAAGATGACGGCAGCTTAAATGATATAAACGCCAGATGGTTTGGGGCCGACTTTGTGCTAGACTACGATAATATAGGTTGTGGTGCATATTGTGGTTCAGACTACGATGGCACTCTAGGTTCGGCCGATGATCCAATACAGGTACTCTTTGTTCCTTCAGTGGATATAGACTTCATGATCTCAAGCGGTGATATGATTGAGACAGGATTGAAGGCAGCGACAGGTCTAACCTTCAACGTTAGTGTACCAACTTCATACGCAGCAACCATCGAAGAAATGTGTGCTTCCCCCACAAACACAATAGGGTTCATACCAGCTATGGGTTATGTGCTTGGAAACAGTCTTTGTGGTGTGGAACCAGCCTTGGCTTCGGAACGTTACGGATGGAACGTGTACTGGGCTGAATTCTTGGTCGCACGTGATAGTGATTACAAAACACTCAAAGATCTAGAAGGAGCAAGCTGGGCATACCCAGATGCTAGCTCCACTTCCGGATTCCTTTTCCCAACTGCCCTGTTTGATGAGCTTGGTATAACAGTTGGAGAAAAGATAGAGGCAGGCGGTCACTCAGCTGCTGTAAAGGCAGTTTACAATGGTGAAGCTGACTTTGCTACCGCATACTTTAGTCCTCCATTACTGCCCGAAGGTACTTGGGCCATTGGCGATGCACCAGACATCCCAGATGAAATGATTGAGGAATGCGCTGTAAATGACAAAGACAGGCTATACTGTGGTGCCTATCGGGTTTTAGATGCGCGATCATCAATCCGTGAGGAAGCTCCAGATGTTGTACAAAAAGTTAGGATACTCGACATATCGTCTGAGATTCCTAATGACACTATGTCGTTCTCTCCGGACTTCCCAGAAGCACTAAAAACAGCGGTGATAGACGGTATCACGTTCTACGTAGGAACAGAAGCCTGCGCTGAAACTTTCTGTAACGAAAATTTCTACGATTGGACTGCCACGGGACCAATCGCTGATGAGAACTTTGACGGTGTACGTTTGCTGATGGCTGCCCAAGGTATCAGCTTGGAAAACATCGGAGAGTAGTATTTCGGAAACTGCAAACCTACCCTGGACCTGATGATCCAGGGTAGGTTTTATCACCCCATGTTAGAAATAAGCAATTTAACAAAAATATACGATGGCAAAGTCCTTGCCTTGGATAAGGTCACTTTTGAAGTACAAAAAGGCGAATTTCTAGCAGTAATAGGTCTTAGTGGATCTGGTAAATCTACATTACTAAGATGTATCAATAGACTAGTAGAACCTACATCAGGCCAAATCATATGGAACGGTGTAGATATCACGTCTGCCAACCAAAACGAGATGCGCAACGTGCGTCGCAAAATTGGCATGGTGTTTCAACATTTCAATCTCGTGTCTAGATCAAAAGTAATCACCAATGTACTATCAGGCCGTCTTGGGTATATCAATCCTGCTTTGAGTCTGCTAAATCGCTTTCCACAAGCCGACATAGATTTGGCGCTGAAGCAACTCGAAAGAGTAGGGATATCTGACCAGGCATATAAGCGTGCAGATGAGCTCAGTGGAGGGCAGCAGCAGCGCGTTGGAGTAGCACGCGCCATGATGCAAGAGCCGGACATGATCTTAGCTGACGAACCTGTAGCCAGTCTTGATCCAGTTCTGGCCCATAGCATCATGCAATACCTAGAGAAACTTAATAAAGAGGATGGCGTAACCATCCTCTGTAGTCTACATTTTCTAGACCTTGTCCACGAATACGCAGACCGTGCCATTGCACTTAATCAGGGAAAATTAATGTTTGATGGTATTCCAAAAGAAATAGATGATGACAGGTTCAGAAACATATATGGTCAAGAAGCCAAAAGGGTTGGTTAGATCATAGATGAAAAAAGAGAAGTCATTCGCAAGGTCTGTAGGTTTTGGAGCAACTCTATTACTAGGAATGGTAGTCTATGCATATGGATTTAACGTCACTAAAGTTAATTTTGAGACTACGCGTTCTGAAAGACGACTGACACAACTTAGCCGCATCATGCGCGCCTTAGCACACCCTGCATTGTTTGTTTATGAGAGAGAAGAAGCAGATATAACAGCACCCATCTATCTCCCTTGCCCGAAGAACGGAGTACCAGCATATACACCGAACAAGAGTAAAGCTTACCTCATCCTTACTCCCAGCTGCGCTGGACCAGGCGAAATAATTACAATCGAGGGCTTTAATATTTGGCCCAACACTAAAGGTCCTATTAACTTTGTTGCTCCTAGTGGTGCAAACCTAACAATAGGACATCTGCGCGCGGATGACAATGGATACTTTAATGCCAAAGTTAAGCTTCCTAAGCGAAAGCCAGTAGAAGATGCGCAAATACTACGAGCTCTGCCTCGTCGTAACATTGGCAATCCGAAGTTCTCAGAAGTCGCACAAAGCACCTGGGAAAAAATCATAGAAACTGTTTTCTTAGCGTTACTAGCTACTACCTTTGGTACTTTTTTGGCAATTCCAGTAAGTTTTTTGGCTGCTCGCAACCTGATGAGCAGCCAAAAGAATCCACTTACTAGTGTTGCATTCTCAATCATAGGCTGGCCACTAGGCTTTCTGATCGGACTCCGGACAGCTCTAATATTCCAGTCGCTTGTATCACAAATCTTAGTAGAAGATATCTTGATAAGAAGTAGCCTTGGTTCAGTGTTTGGGATTGGATTGATCTGGGCTACCGTCTTGTGGTTATTTCCTAGAAAGGAAACACAATCAAATCTAAGTTCAATTAACTCCGTCCGGTACGTAACTATGGTCTTGTCAGTACTAATAGCAATTTGTACCATGTACATGGTGGCTCATTTAGCACTTACCTTGGGGAAGGTACTGCTGGAACCACTTGGACCTATTGGATTTATAGGTAATTTCATTAGCCAACTTGGCGATGTGCTCGTCATGGTGCTGCCTGCAGCAGCAGCGTTGCTGGGGGGTGGTACTTTGGGTCTTACTGGAAATAGGATAGGGCAGTATATGTCAGACCATATGTCGCTCAGAGTCGTGCAAATTACCAATCTTTGTGCAACTACTCTGGCAGGAGCGATAATTGGTGCCATTTTAGGTAATACTGTTGAATGGTTTTATCAGTTAGAGGACCCACAACAAACTCTTGTCTGGCCTATGTCCGTTGGTGCAGTACTAGGAGCAATATTATCTTTAAGAACATCGCATAAACATCCTATACCAATTGGATACGTAACCTATTTCGTAACTAGATCTGTCCTGAATATAACACGATCCATAGAGCCACTAGTAATGGTAATAGTATTCGTTGTATGGGTTGGAATAGGTCCATTTGCTGGATCACTCGCTCTAACTCTGCATACTATCGCAGCCCTTTCCAAATTATATTCTGAGCAAGTAGAAAGTATTTCACCTGGCCCCTTAGAAGCCGTGCGTGCAACAGGAGCTAATCGCCTCCAGACCATAATGTATGCAGTGATACCCCAAATCATACCGCCTTACATTTCTTTTACGATGTATCGGTGGGACATAAACGTACGTATGTCCACCATAATAGGATTTGCAGGTGGAGGCGGTATCGGTTTCTTACTTCAACAAAACATTAATCTACTGAATTATCGTGCGGCAAGTGTACAAATGTTAGCTATAGCGATAGTAGTGGCAACTATGGACTATATCAGTGCTGTCGTACGCGAACGCTTTGTTTGATTACATATTATACGCATGCAATTTCATACAGATTTTATTTCACATGAACCACACAAGATGGTATTATTCAAGACAAATATGTAAATGAACTTTCGATTTAGTACTTACCCAAAAAATCGATCTACCTATAAAGGAATGTTATTTTAAAGTAATGCGACGTATTGGAATATTGACCGGTGGAGGAGATGCGCCAGGTTTAAATGCCGTGATCAGAGCAGTGGTCCATACTGCTATGAATAACTTTGATGTAGAAGTGCTGGGATTAAGAAATGGATTTGATGGTTTGGTTGAACCAGAAGATGTGATTAGTCTTAGCCACTCAAAAGTGCGCGGCATTCTATCACATGGGGGTACTATCTTGGGGGCAGCCAACCGTGGTAACCCATTTTCGCGCAAGACAGTGGTTGATGGAAAAGAGGTAATTAGTGACATGTCAGCACAAGCCCTAGAAAATATAGAAAGGCTAAATCTAGACAGCTTAATCGTAGTCGGAGGAGATGGAACCTTGACTATTAGTAAAGCACTATATGATAGAGGAGCTCCGATTGTTGGAGTTCCCAAAACAATAGACAATGACATGGGTGGGACTGATGTCACATTCGGCTTTAATACTGCAATGCGTACTGCCACCGAAGCACTAGATAAGCTACACACTACCGCCGAAAGTCATAGTAGAGCTATGATCCTAGAATTAATGGGTCGTAACGCAGGTTGGATTGCTCTTGGAGCTGGACTCGCTAGTGGAGCAGACGCAATTCTAATACCTGAAATACCCTTTGACTTAGAGCCTGTAACTAATAGATTTGAGGAACGTGCACAGAACGGAAGTAACTTCAATATTATATCTGTTGCAGAAGGTTCACACCCAAAGGACGGAAAACAGCAATTCAAGAATGATGATGGGCTATATTATGGTCGCTTAGGAGGGATTGGACAAACGATAGCTAATGAGCTCAATTTGGGTTCAGGGATTGACTCTAGATGCACCGTGCTTGGTCATTTACAACGCGGAGGAACTCCTACACCTTATGATAGATGGCTAGCCACACTCTACGGCGCTGGTGCAACTAGACTTGCTATGTCTGGCAAGTACGGAATGATGGTAAATTTACGTGGAGGAGATATAGGTGCGATTTCTCTTACGGATGCCGTTGAACAAACGCCTAAGTTAGTAAATCCCGATGGAGATCTAATTACTGCTGCACGTGGTTTAGGCATTGTGTTTGGTGACGAGTGAATTAAAAACGTAGAGCATCCCTAGTACTAGGGATGCTCTACGTTACGCCAGGGCATCTCTCTTACTTAATCAGGAGGGATGCCCCGGCGCCAATAGTACTGTCACTTTTCATGAGCATCACCTCCCGTTCCTCAAAAATAGCTTTCCAACAATAAATATATTAGCGGCTACCTAAGCCAATTATGCCAGAACGGAGTTTAAATGTCAACTTCAAGTATGTCAAATACATATAGGATATGAAGAATGTGTGAGGTTCGACCAAATACGCGTATAATATCAATGATCTGTGTTTTGTCCTTAGCATTAAACGGATGTAATCAGGACAATGATAATAATGGTCAACTACTAGTTGACAATGCAACCAGCGCCCAAGTTGCTAGTACATTGGTGATTACTAAAAATCCTACCGCTACTCCTTCTCCTACGAAGGAATCCTGTGAAAACGACGCAACATTTGTCACTGACCTAACAATACCTGATTTCAGTAAATTGGAGCCTGATACACGCATAAGCAAATTATGGCAAATACGTAATGCAGGAACCTGTCCATGGGGACCTGGATATTCCGTAGTTTTCAAAGAAGGTCATGCCATGACTGCAAAATTACAGCACGCACTTTATCCAGCCAAACCAAATGCAAATGCCATAATTCAAATCGACATGACCACACCATCGTCACCCGGAGATTACCAAGGCTACTGGCTCCTATATGATCCTGATGGAATCATGTTCGGGCACAAATTGTTTATCAAGATTACTGTTGAAGAAGATATAGCAACATCTAGTTCAGAGTGATTAAGTAAGCACAAGCATTCCCGAATTAGTCACTCTAGAACTTTGAAATTGATCTAAGCTGCCCTAAATTATTATGTGCCCTCTTCCCAAGAATTAAGGTACTTTTCCTGTTCGGCAGTTAGTTTATCTATCTCAATACCAATTGCATCTAGTTTTATAGTAGCAATCTGCCTGTCAATCTCTTCTGGCACAGAATACACTTGGTTGTCCAATTCATTACTATGCGTAAGCATGTACTCTGCACTTAATGATTGATTTGCAAAGCTCATATCCATAACACTAGCCGGATGCCCTTCCGCAGCTGCAAGATTAATTAATCTACCTTCACCAAGAAGATTGATCTTCCTACCATCAGAAAGGGTAAACTCCTCCACAAATTCTCTCACTTGCCGGACTTTGTTCCCTGCCAATTCATAAAGAGCAGGTACATTAATTTCCACATTAAAATGTCCTGAATTAGATATTATCGCTCCATCTTTCATTACCTCAAAATGATGGCGGTCTATTACATGTTTGTCTCCAGTAACAGTACAAATGAAATCTCCCATGGCTGCAGCCTGCGTGAATGGCATAACACGAAAACCATCCATTACAGCCTCAAGCGCAGCTAGTGGGTCTACTTCAGTTACAATTACATTTGCTCCCATACCACTAGCTCGATTTGCCAAACCCTTACCGCACCATCCATATCCGCAAACTACAAATGTTTTACCGGCTAGCAAGACGTTTGTAGCCCTCACAATCCCATCCAATGTACTCTGACCTGTACCATACCTATTATCAAACAAATGTTTGGTCATGGCATCATTGACCGCCACAACCGGGAACCTAAGTGCACCATCACCAGCCATAGCTTTGAGACGTATCACACCTGTTGTGGTTTCCTCAGTACCGCCCACTATCTCTCCCAATTGACTTACACGCTCCTTATGCAATATGCTAACCAAATCAGCACCATCATCCATAGTGATTTGAGGTCTATGGTCTAGAGCAGCACTAATATGATTGTAATAAGTTTCGTTGTCTTCACCTTTAATTGCATACACAGGTATTTCGTCATATACTACTAAAGACGCAGCCACATCATCTTGGGTTGATAGTGGATTCGATGCACATATCACCACATCTGCTCCACCTATTTGTAGGGTCCGCATCAGATTTGCAGTCTCTGCAGTTACATGAAGACATGCTGACATTCTCACTCCTTGTAACGGTCTTTCTTTTGCAAATCGCTCACGAATTTGACGTAGCACTGGCATTTCCTGTTCAGCCCACTCAATGCGATGTCTACCGCCAGGAGCAAGATCAGCATTCTTAACATTAAATTCCATATTATGTGACTCCTTTTGTCCAATTATATTCTATATCACGTAATTGTTTCCAATTCATTATGTTAATCGTTGACACTGTTATTACATTTTTGAATCTAATACATCTAATACACCTTCATCATCATAATTCAATCGAAATCTGTCGACAAACTGCGATACTGTATAGTTATGATTTTGAGTGCCAACCTGCTCCAAACAATATGTAGCTGCCAATGTCCCCACCCTACCGCACAAATCTAATGGCAGACCTGCAGCATATGCACGGAGGAAACCACCTCTTAATGCATCTCCAACTCCGGTAGGATCACACACTTCGTTTTCAGGAAAAATTGGTATTTCAAAGTAGTCATCACCTGACCATATGAGTGATCCGTGCCTTCCATTTGTAATCACAAGTACAATTTCTCTATCTACAATAGATGTCTCATCAATGCTGATTTTATCCTTTAAGAGAGAAAATTCATAATGATTAAGTACAATCATATCAGCACCCATTACTCCCTCATATAAATCATCACGTTCCAACCTAACAATCTGCTGGCTTGGATCATACAAGTAGGGAATTTGCATTGATTTACATTCCTGCACGCGATACCTCATAGCAAGAGGATCATCAGGAGATATCACCACTAAATCAGGTCTAAATTCCAAATCAGATATTTTAAGCTTAGATGCATGGCTCATTGCACCAGGGTAAAAAGAGGCAATTTGCGCATTATCAAGATCTGTGGTTGCATAAAAAGATGCAGTAAATTCGTCTTTGATTTCGACAATACTGTTTGTATCCACACCTGCATTGTCTAGCCACAACCTATATTCATGAAAGTCTTGTCCAACCGT
>DCAJ01000073.1:26916-35146 GCA_002311455.1 Anaerolineales bacterium UBA1136
GTACCACCTAGCAGTACATGATTATAGGCAATATTAGGTGCGTTACCTCCCCTATGTAGCGTCTTACTATCAGTCAGAAAACTCAAACTCAATGATTCCAAGTTATCCGGCATTATATAATCCCTGAAATAACCTGGAAAAGTCATAAGGTGATCGAACGCTATTGATCCGGAAAACACTATGTTCATACTAATTTAAACTCCTTTATAGACTGATGACAAACCTAGTCTATCTCGCACTATAACCCGCATAGCACGCAAACCGTCAACTGCACGAATTTTCTTGCCTTGCATATATGTGCGCGGACTGTAACTTAGAGCTACCTCATGGATATTATATCCAGCCAACAGCAGTTTATCCACAAGTTCGAAATCGAGCTCGAAACCCTCTCCTACCAAATTGAGCGATTTGAGCACATCACTTCGTACCAATTTTATCGCTGTAGCCACATCAGTCAACTTACTACCATACAATAGATTGGTGACAGCAGTTAGTAAACGCACACCCAAAAAAGCATGATAGTAAATATACTGTGGTTTTCCGCCAAGTATTCTTGAGCCCAACACGGCCACCGCATTATCAGTTTGTGTTTTGACGAGGAGGCTAGGCAAATCATCAGGATCATATTCCAAGTCAGCGTCCTGAATTACTGCATAATCACCACGCAATACATCAATTGCTGCGCGAATAGAGGCGCTTTTACCTAGATTACGACTATTGAATATAATCTTTGTGTTCGGCCAAACACCATCTTTCAGTAGCTCACGAGTACCGTCAGTCGAGCAGTTGTCAACTACAACAATTTCCTTGGACCAGTCAGGACCAAAATCAACATCCTGAATACCTTGGAGAACCTCCAAAATCGTGTCGTGTTCATTGAAAGCACATACAATAATAGATATGATCACACTGTTAACACTAAACGATAGATTTCACACGATCTCGTACAATCACCCATAGTGCAAGTAGACCATCGGTTAGTCCAATTTTTTTTCCTTCTGCATAAGTACGAGGCTCGTAATCAATCGAAACTTCATCAATCTTGTCAGTCATTAGAGCTATCTTATTGCTAATTTCAAAATCCAAATCAAATCCAGAACATTGAAGTTCGAGCGAATGAAGCAGTTCTGTCCGCATCAATTTGTAATTAGTAGCTACATCTGTAAAACTGGAGCCAAAAAACCAATTAGTAAGCCAGGTCAGCCCACGAACAACCCAGTAATTCAATCTGTAGTAATGATAATGTTTCCCTCCTAGTACGCGTGAACCATACACAACGTCCAGGTTGTTGTTAAGTGCATGTTGCAATAATTTTGCATACTCTCCTGGATGATACTCGAGGTCTGCGTCCTGCGTGATAGTATAATCACCATTGCACCAAGGAATGGCTGTACGAACTGAGTGACCTTTACCTCGATTTTCAGATTGCATGATGATGCGCACGTTATCGGCCTTATAATCAAGCAACAAATCTCTAGTTCCATCCGTCGAACAATTGTCAACAACTATGATCTCTTTCTGCCAGCCAGAACCAATATCAGCCTGCTGCACACGTTCCAAAATCTCTAATATCGTTGAATGTTCGTTGTATACCGGAACTATAATTGAGAGTTTCAATGTAACGATGTCTGCATAAAACTGGAAAATGCCTCCAGCATGTAATCAATCTGCTTATTCCCCAAACCAGGATATACTCCAACAAAGAATGTAGATTGCATGACATGATCAGAAACCGGTAATTCACCTATAATCCTACAGTCAATCCCATAGAAACCTGGTTGACGTAACACGTTTCCAGCAAACAGCATCCTGGTTTCTATATTCATATCCTCCAAGTAGCGAATTATCTCCTTACGACCAAACGGTGCATCCTGTCGCACCGTAATTGGAAATGCAAACCAAGAAGGATCGGACTTTTGGTGCCATCTAGGTAAAATAAGATAATCTTGCCATTGCTCCAAACCCGAATATAGTCGTCTAAAATTTCTCTTCCTTGCAGCTATAAAATCTGGTAGCTTTTCCAACTGAGCTAGACCAAGAGCAGCCTGAGGATCAGTCAATTTTAAATTATATCCAATTTCTGTGAAGTAATATCTATGATCATAGTAACCTGACATACCAGGCACCTCCCTCTCGAATCTACGACCACACTTTCCGTCAGTAGGATTCTCGTATTCGCACCAACAGTCCCTACCCCAGTCACGCACACTACGAGCTATCCTAGCGAGACTATGGCTTCTAGTGAAAACAGCACCCCCCTCTCCTAACGTAATGTGATGTGCAGGATAAAAACTAAGCGTAGCAACATCACCGAAGGTACCTAAAATACGCCCATCATATGTAGAGCCTAAAGCATCACACACGTCTTCAATCAATATCAGATTGTGTTGCCTAACAATAGGCATTATGGCATCCATGTCAGCAGGGTTGCCAAGTGTATGAGCAAACATGATAGCGCGAGTACGCGAAGAAATAGCAGCTTGCACCTGATTGACATCCAAATTGTAGTCGGCGAGTTCACAATCAACAAATACAGGAATTAGTCTGTTTTGTACAAGAGGAGCCACAGTGGTAGGAAATGATGTAGCTGGTACGACCACCTCATCACCCGGCATTAAGCGTTGTTTTCCACGCCTGCGGCTGCATATAGCTGTGACAGCTACAAGGTTAGCCGATGAACCTGAGTTTACCGGAACAATTTCATTTACACCCAGAAATTTACCTAGCTCTAGTTCAAACTGCTTCGCATACGGACCTGCAGTAAGCCAAAAGTCAAGAACTGAAGCAATCATCATATTCATGTCCCGCTCATCAAATACTCGTCCGGCATATTTGACTCTACTTTTACCAGGAACAAACTCTTGATCTGAATGCTCGCTCAAATAGTATTCTGTCACCTTCTGCATAATTTCAGATTTTAATCGGTCTCTATTATTCATAAATTACCCGCCTCAGACTCAATCATAATGCGAAGACCATCCTCAAGCATGATTGTGGCCCTCCAACCAATTAATCTATCGGCACGTTCTGCATCTGCCAGCACGCTCATGTTTTCTGACTTCCTAATAAAGGTAGTGCGCCAAAAATTGGGCGCCCATTACATCCTGTGAGTTTAACTAGGGTCTCCACTACTTCACGTAATTTAGTTCCTATGCCAGTACCTATATCCACAGTCGTTGCTGGCTCAAGGTCAGATTGCGCCACAGAAATTAGTCCAGATGCTACATCATCTACAAATACCCAGTCACGCACCTGTTCACCAGGAGATAGAGGAAAGTCGACACCAGTACGGAACGCCCCTAAAGCAGCTGGAAGTACATTTTTTGAGGATTGCCCAGGCCCATAACATTGATGTGTCATTGCACCAAGCACGGGCCACCCTTTCGTACGGGCGTACATAGAACAAAATCCCCACCCCGCTGCTTTGCTTACAGCATAAGGACTGTTTGGGTTAAATTCGGCTGGGCTTCGTGCTACCACTACCGTAGCATTACCCTGTATAGCTTTGAGTAAGTTATCTACTCCAAGGGTGTTTACCATTATGGCTCTTTCTTCAGGAAGAAATGGATCACTTGCTCCTGCTGCTGCCAAATGAAATACAATTGCAGGAGAATAAATATCTAGTATTATTGAAATCACGCCTGAGTCAGTAATATCACCTTCTACAAACCCAAACAAATCAGGCCGTCTCATATTTTGCCTGTCTAATCCTACAACCTTTGCACCAGCCTTGACCAAGTTTCTACAGAGCTGACTGCCAACGAAACCGCCTGAGCCAGTAATCAAAACAGACTTGTTTGCCCAAGACTCTTTCACGTCTGCGATAGGAAGGTACGATACCACTCAAAAGTCTCTCTTAGACCATCCTGTAAAGAGTATTCGGCCTTCCACCCGAGTCGCTCTTTAGCTAGTTTACTGGAAAGATATTGATCTTGAATCTCATTCGAGGCAGCATTTTGAATAATCGGCTTGACATTATTGTCGCCTGATATAGTTAATATGTTTTCCACCATCTCCAATGCTGAAACAGGATCGTCAGTACCAAAATTATAGGCTATTCCGGAATGTGCGTCTGGATCGTCAGCAAGGTTTTCAATCAGCATGATACATGCCCTTACAATATCTTGCACATATACATAATCACGCCTTGGATTTCCGTTCGATCGGATAACTGGCTGTTCATGGTTGATCACGCTGCGTACAGTGCCTGGTACTATACGATTCCAGTTTAAATCGCCACCACCATACATATTTGCGCATCTGGTGATTGCCACTGGCAACCCATAAGTATTGGCATAAGTACGAGCAATCATATCGGTGCACGACTTTGAGACATCATATGGATGATTCCCCTTCAATGCGACTGATTCGTAGTAAGGTAAATCTTCATGTGCTCCATAAGCTTTATCACTAGATGCAACTAGCATCTGTTCAAGTCCTGGCCATCTTCGAGCAGCATCCAAAACTATCCAGCTACCTCTTATGTTAGTCTCAAAGGTCGGTATAGGTGCCTGATTGGCAATTCCCACCACAGTCTGAGCAGCCAGATGAATACAAGTTTGAATCTCATAATCAGAAAATACACGTAGTACCAAATCACTGTCTGTGATGCTGCCACGTACTATATTTAATCTTTCGATACCACCAGAACGTACCAATTCACTATTGGGTACATTGTCTCTTACAATGCCAACTACATCAGCACCTAGGTCAAGTAGTCTTAGAGTTATCCATGATCCTAACATGCCCGTACACCCGGTTATGAGCACTCTACGATCACGCCAGAAACGAGCATCAGTCATTCTAATCTTCCCATACCTTCCAAGGCGCATTCTTGTTCCACATACGATTGAGATATTGAGCATCTTTAAGTGTGTCTATAGACGCCCAAAACCCTTCGTGCTTGTACATCATCAACTCTCTGTCAGAAGCCAATTTTGGCATCACATCTGTTTCCAAATCAACCTTATCATCACCACTTAAGTATTCCAATACACGACTTTCAAAAACAAAGAATCCTGCATTAATCCAATGATCTAATCTAGGTTTCTCATGCATGCTGAAAACTTGCCCTTGATCATCGGTCTCCAAAACACCATACTGCGACAATGGGCGATATCCGGTAACAGTGGCAATGCAACCATGACTCCTATGAAAATCCAGGACCCTATTGATATCTATATCACCAATACCATCACCATAAGTAACACAAAATGTATCTGCTTCTAGACGATTTACTGCCATGCGAATACGATCAGATTTGGAAGCTTCAATACCTGCATCAAAAAGATTCACATACCAATCTTTCTCCAGTCCACTATCAGGCATTTTAGAGTCTACTGCACCCAATCTAAATTCAAGATCCTGTGTAAACGAGCTAAACTCAAGAAAGTATTTGCGAAACGCCTGTCCATGATGACCTAAAGGTAAAACAAAATGAGTATGACCAAAGTGTGAGTACAGTCGCATAACGTGCCATAGTATAGGCCGGTTACCCACATCCACCAGATGCTTAGGCCTATTACCCAAATCCGCCCTCATGCGCGAACCGGAGCCACCCACTAGTAACACTACTGGCAAGCTAGTCATTGACAATTAAAGTCACTGATTCATGAAAAACGCTCTCAAACACCGAGAGCGCTCAATTAGCGACACTGAAATCATATCAGACGCACATGTTAATGTCAACGAAGCATGGTACACTGACCTCGATGAAGATGCACTATTATGGTTGGGCATATGCTATATTGCTAATGTCCACTGTTTCTTGCTCTCAGACAGCAAGTGTTGAGACAGATTCTTCGGAAGCTTCAATCACACCGGTTGTGCAGACCACAGTAACCTCCACTGATATGAGTATTTCTCAACGACGAATCATAGCCACCCAGAATACCTCAAATGCTGACATTCATACTTCAATACCATCAGCAACTCTTACCCCAGTACATATAGTCCAGAACAGTATTGATACGGGACAACTTGCGTTACGTAACAGTAACTGGCAAGTAGCAATCGACGCATATCTTGTAGCGCTTGAAAAAACAGAAGAGGAAGATGATATCCACGCAGATGCACACATTGGTCTTGCTCATAGTTACCTTAGAAGCAACGCTATGTGGAGCGCCTTAGAAACCTTAGAAGGCCTTGTAGAAAATCATCCAACTGCACACAATGTATCAGATGCGATCTTTCTATTAGGGTTAACCAACCATCAACTAGACAACCATACCACTGCTATAAAATACTTCAATCAATACTTACAACGGTACCCAAGTATCATTGACTCTTACGTCTTGGAGATCATTGGTGATGCATATCGTGCCCTAGCAGACTATAACACCTCTGCAGACTATTACCAGTCCGCAATCATAGAGCCAAGAGGCACAAATATAAATTTCCTGCTACTAGACAAAGCTGAAGTATTACAAGCAGCCGGTAAAATTCCCGAAGCAATATCACTTTTTGATCTTGTTGAAACTAACACAAAATATGATAACACCAGAGCCCGTATGGATTACGAAAGAGCCCAGGCTATGATAGCAGTAAATCAAACCAACGATGCTGTCAATTACTACACCCACGCAGTCAACACATATCCTGAATCATACTATTCCTACCTATCACTAGTAGAATTACTTAGTTATGGAGTTCTAGTAAACGATCATCAACGTGGCCTCATAGATTATCATGCCCAACAGTACACCCCAGCGATACTTGCCTTTAAACGACATCTCTCAAAAACCACTGATCATGATGCACAAGCGCACTACTATACAGGTATATCCTATCGAAATCACGACAACATTAATGCAGCAAAACTACACTTTCAAGAAATTATAAACACGCATCCGAGCGACCCTTTATGGGGAGAGGCGTGGATTGAGCTCGCCTATACGCAATGGGGGTGGGAAGATGACTACTCAGGTGCTATATCCAAGCTAAAAAACATGGTATCTGCCTATCCTCAGCACACCATGTCCCCGGAGATTATGTTTTATGCAGCACGGATAGCAGAACGAGGCAAGTACTTAGATACTGCATCCAGTCTGTGGGGTCAGGTAGCTGATGAATATCCAACATCTAGTCTAGCTCCTAGAGCTGCTTTCCTTGCGGCTATCACCTTTTACAGACAGGACAAACTTGAGGAAGCTGAAAGACGTTTTAGTCAAGCAATCAGCGTTAATCAAACAGATGTTAGCCAGCTATCGGCTTCACTACTATGGTTAGGTAAAGTGCACTCATTAAATGGCAATAATGAACTAGCAAATAGTACATGGGAAAAAGCAATAAAAACAGATGTATCTGGATACTATGGAATTAGAGCAAAACAACTTATCCATGGGTATAAACCTTTTAATCCAGAACCCAATGTGAACTTCACGTTGGTATCTAACTCAGAATCCCAGAGTAAAGCTGAAGATTGGATAGCAAAACGCCTAGGTGTTCAAGGCAAGAAGATCGGTAATTTGTCAAAGCAATTGATATCAGACGGACACTGGATTAGAGGTAGCACACTTTGGCGACTCGGGCTATTTGAGGATGCTCGCGAGGAACTAGATAATTTGCGCAGTGATTATGAAAGTGATGCTCTGGCCTCATATCAATTATCTCTAGCTTATAGGAAGTTAGGTTATTACTATGGTGCCATATGGGCAGCACGTCACTGCATGGATTCACTGGGACTCTACAACAACTTAGAAGCACCGGAGTTTCTTGTACACCTACGATACGGTCCATATTATCTGGACTTGATACATCCAATGTCCAAACAATATGGACTGGACCCACTTCTTGTTTCATCTCTGATCCGACAGGAAAGCTTATTCCAAGGTGAAGTAACTTCCTCAGCTTATGCACAAGGATTAATGCAAATCATCCCCCCTACTGGCGAATATATTGCCCGTCAACTACACTGGTCCAATTACCAGACTAAAGACCTATATCGTCCACATATCAATGTTGCCTTTGGAGTTTTCTATCTTGATGAACAACTAGGAATTTTCAATGACAACAAGTATGCTGCTTTAGCTGCATATAACGCTGGTCCCGGTAACACTTCAATTTGGAACAAACTCGCAAACAATGATTACGACCTACTTGTAGAGATAATAAGACTCGATGAACCTCAGGAATATGTACGCCGTATTGTGGAACACTATGCAGTCTACCATCACTTATATGCGGACTAGTTAGTCAATCCACCTACAACCCTTCTAATAACAATATACCA
>DCAJ01000073.1:35202-35552 GCA_002311455.1 Anaerolineales bacterium UBA1136
AACACCATGTACAATCTTATTGGTTACGTATGAATATACCGGATGATAGATTAGTAGTGCAGGAGTCTCATCCACAAACCGTCTCTGAAACAGATGGTACAAACTTGATCGAGTAGAAATAGATGGCGTGGTACGAGCCTGCTCTATATACTCACTTATTATGCGATTATCATAACCGCTATAGTTTTGACCACTTTCAATCTCAGTCTGATGCCAAAATGGATATGGGTCTGGGTCAGGAGTCCTCTGTAAGCTAAGGTTTATCATTATAGCCTGAAAGTCTCGAGTATCAAGATATTCTTGCTCAAGAATATCTGGTTTCACAGGTTGTAGCAATACACGAACACCCA
>DCAJ01000073.1:35632-35836 GCA_002311455.1 Anaerolineales bacterium UBA1136
TTTCTCCCAATTATCCACTGCAATCTGACCCAAAACAACTGATAAATCATCGTTAGGCACCAGCAACTCAAATTCTAGTTCCTTTCCATCTTTTTGAAGTACAACATTATCTTTGACACCTAAAATATTAGTCTCAGGCAACACCCAACCAGACTCCTTCAACAAATCAGCAGCAATGTCTGGATCATAATCAACATTTTTCAA
>DCAJ01000037.1:0-846 GCA_002311455.1 Anaerolineales bacterium UBA1136
ACCACGTTGCCCATTGTAGACGTAGATGAAATATCTAATGCAGAAACCTTAACTTGTTTGACACGGTCTTCGTTAATATCATAACTTCGACCTGCATAGAACAGGTATTCAACATTATTGATTTCATGGACGGCAAGACCGCCACCAAATCTATCTGGCGCATTGAACGATTGAATCAGAGTCCATCCAGTTCCTACTATACTGTTAGTTGTAGTAGGAGTTGAAGTTCCCTGCATAACTAAAATCTTGTCGTAAGGAGAAGCATCAACTAACACGTATACTGTCGTAGTAGGACCAGTATATGTAGCTGTCGTAGTAGTAAATCCTCTACTATGCGCATCAACCTGTACAGCTATACCTCTTGGATTCTGAGTTACTTCAATTCCTGTACCCATAGAGGTTTTATAAACAGTATTGTTATCATTATTTGCTATCCAAACATTATTGCCACCAAAAGCAATTCCTTTGATATTGGCTCCAGCAGGAATGCCGTTCAAATTATGCAAAGTAGCAATTGTGTCGGCCTGGTTAAATTTCAATACCTGACCATTTGCCGCCCACAATATCGTGTCATTAGTCGAAGTAGCATCTACAGACAAACCATTATATTCAATAAGGTTTATTCCTTGAGGCTGATCAATTTGTTTTACGTAATCACCGTCTGTTTGTACTTCTAATAACCTCCAAGGATCATTCCGCCTATTCAACAGAATGTTTCCATCTGGAGATTTACCAGCACCGGATACGGATTCCCACAAATCACCCCATTCGGTTTTGGCGCGGTTTCCTGATCCAGTAGCTAGACCGGTGATTTTATTTAACTCATAAATCTTGATTCCATCATCT
>DCAJ01000037.1:871-2544 GCA_002311455.1 Anaerolineales bacterium UBA1136
CTAATAGAGATAATCTCCTATTACAGTGAGACCCTGACCGTTATTATCAGGAGCATCCCATTCAGCATAAACAAGTAATCCAGATGTAGACGTCGTCGATGTAATGTTACCGGACATCTTGATGATCTTGTCGTTCGGAGTACCATCCAGCAACAAGTATATAGTTGTCGCAGGAGTGCTTGAAGCTGCTCCTGTACTTGACTGCATTCCATATGCACTATTTTCTGATGTTATATCTATAGGATCGGTGCTAGGAGTAATACCATGAGGTATAGTGCCAAGATAGACACTTTGAGTGCTAGCGTCTGCGAGATAAACAGTTGTCCCTATTACCGTTATACCTTCGATGTCGAGATTTACACTCCCTACACCTTGAAGGTTAGTAAACCGGGCGTTCTTTTGATAATCAGGTGTCGTCTGAACTACTTCATCATCCCTCCCGATTATAAAGTTGCCGTTACTCTGTAAAGCCATACCTTTTGGATAGGATATAGCAGAATTATCATTTTCTCTAAGTTGCTCATCAAAAGTTCCATCATCACCGTCAGACTTAGCAATCCTATGATCCCACTGTTGATTATCGAAAGCATAATACACATTGGTACCATCATGGACGATTGAAAATACGTTTTGGTGATATTCATCGTTCCATTCTGACGAGAGATTAAAACTGCCAAGTACAGCGCCTGTACTAGTAGATATTTTGTAAGCTTGCTTTCTATTACCACCAGTAGGATCTTTACCTAGGAAATACAAAGCGTTATTGGCATAAGTCAGACCTTCACCATTATTAGTAGGAGCATCAAAGCTACCTGTAGGTGATTGCGTAGATGTCTGCAATTGCGTGGAAGTAGTAGTCGAGTTAGCCATATCAATAATCAAAATCTTATCTTTTGGCTGGCCGTCAACTAGAACCCATATAGTGGTTGTGCCGTTAGAGGCAATACCTTTAGGATCTTGCGTAACGGTAACGCCATGAGGTAGCGAAGATTTGTAGACTGAGTTAGTGTTGTCATCAGCCATATATAACGTCTCGCCACCAAATTCCAAACCTGTTATTTCTCTGGTTGTTACTGACAAATCGTATTTAATTTGCTGCTCGCCACTAGAGTCAAATGTAGCAATTTGATAAAAGGCAGCCGATAAAACCTGGCCGTCAGGGGATATTGTAGCACCGCGAGAACCGGTGATTCCTTCACCCTCCCAGTTATTGTATTCGCAATATCTGCCCATATGGCTTCCATCGGTCATCTTCCAGTATTCGTAACAGGATTCATTAAAATTAGTTTGTATACCCATGAAATTGGTGCCAGCTACTGCTAAGCCTCCAATCTGCCTGTCAACATCACCACCCCATTCCCTTGCAGGAGTCACTCTGTCCGTGACAAGAAATGCTCCTGTCGTCGTATTTATTTTGTCTATCACTGCCGTTTCGTTACAGCATCCATCTTGAATCGTTCCAGAAATATACAAATATCCGTCAGCGTCATTATAGGTGAATCCTCCGCTGTCACCAGTTGGAGCGTCAAATTGTCCACGAACAAACCAGTTAGAACTGGTACTAAACCCACTAAACATCTTCAATACAACGTCATTAGGTGTACCGTCAAGAAGCACCCATATGGTAGAAGTAACTTGAGGAAGTTTCTGGACTGCGATACCAATTGGATCTT
>DCAJ01000037.1:2641-2834 GCA_002311455.1 Anaerolineales bacterium UBA1136
AAACCTGATATTTCTAAGCCATCAGTAAGCTGAATTACCTGCCTTGCGACAGAATTAGACTTTGATATTTCATAAATCTTATTATCTTTAGCAGCATAATAACGTTGAGTAGAAGCTCTATAGGTGAGTGCAGTATAAGTCTCAGCAGTATCTACACCGCCCGAGTTAAAATCCCATTGAGTTAAGGACCCGC
>DCAJ01000074.1:0-201 GCA_002311455.1 Anaerolineales bacterium UBA1136
ACCTTCCATAACAGGTTTAGAGGCTAGTGCCCCTAGATTTCCCAAACCCAGAATAGCCGTACCATTTGAAACTACAGCAATAAGATTAGCTTTTGCAGTATAACTGTATGCATCCTCGTTTTTGTCCGCAATAGCAAGTACCACCTCGGCGACTCCAGGAGTATAGGCCAGGGAAAGGTGTCGTTGGGTTTCCAGTGGTTT
>DCAJ01000074.1:344-4732 GCA_002311455.1 Anaerolineales bacterium UBA1136
GATTTGCTTATGCTCATTGCTTAACCAGGTTGATTATACTAAATTTAGCTCTAGCACAGCCAGCTCCCATAATTGATTGTCACTATCAAGGATCATAGTTTTCTGGGTGGAAATTTATTATACCACTCACTTAATGTCGTCTATACTAATAATTCATATTTTCTCTAATCGCTATGGTACACTAATGTCATGTTACCTATAGTTGTTGTTTTTGGGTCCTCTCGTCCTCGAGAAGGTACTGCTACTTATGATGAAGCGCGTGATTTAGGTGGATTGCTTGCTCAGTCCGGTTACATTGTTTCAACTGGTGCCTACCGTGGTGTAATGGAGGCTGCTAGCCGCGGTGCTAGTGAAGCTGGCGGCCATGTAGTTGGTGTAAGTTGTGATCAAATTGAAACAATGGTTCCAGGTTTGCAAGTAAACCAATGGGTTGCAGAGGAAATACGGTACAGCGATTTGCGTGGACGCTTACATCATCTAGTAGTAGAATCACAGTCTGCGATTGCTATGCCTGGAGGTATCGGAACTTTATTGGAGATTGCATATACTTGGGGTCTATTGCAGTATGAAGAGATATCTAGTAAGCAATTAATTGTAGTTGGTAAACCATGGTCGGATATTGTCAACATTCTTAGGGAGCAGAATGGTGATTATGTTGATGAGACGGACCGAATGTTGCTTAAGACTGTGGATACTGTAGCTGAGGCTGTCGCAGAGTTGGAAAAAGCAAGAAACCATGTTGGCGCTACACTGTTTGTATCGCAATAATTGATAACAAATATGTCTAAAAAGAAATTACCATCGCGCACGGAAGATTTTAACGATTGGTACAATACGGTAGTTATACGGGCAGACTTGGCCGATTATGGTCCTGCTCGAGGTACTATGATAGTCAAGCCGTATGGATGGACCCTTTGGGAAAACATGCAGCAGGCTTTAGACAGGCGTTTTAAGGATACTGGGCACGTTAATGCTGGTTTTCCCATGTTCATACCGAAAAGTTTTATTGATCGAGAGGCGTCGCACGTGGAAGGTTTTTCCCCTGAGTTGGCAGTAGTTACGATAGGTGGAGGCAAGCAATTGGAAGAGCCATTAGTTGTGCGTCCAACCTCTGAAACAATTATCGGCTATGCATATTCTAAGTGGATTAAGTCCTATCGTGATTTACCAGTATTGATTAATTTGTGGAATAGTGTTGTGCGTTGGGAATTGCGAACCAAGCTTTTCTTGCGTACATTGGAATTTTGGTGGCAAGAGGGACATACGGCTCATGCTACGTATGAACAAGCGCAAGAAGAGACTCTTCAGATGTTAGAAGTATATATAGATTTCGCCCGTAATGAGGCTGCTATACCTCCTTTTTTTGGTCGTAAGAGCAATTCAGAGAAATTTCCTGGAGCGGATGTTACGTATAGTATAGAAGCAATGATGGGGGATAAAAAGGCTCTGCAGGCAGGCACTTCTCACAATCTAGGACAGAATTTTGCCAAAGCATTTGACATACAATACCTTGATCCCAATAACGAGATGCAGTATTGTTGGACTACTTCATGGGGTTTGTCTACTAGGTTTATCGGTGCGATGATAATGACTCATGGTGATGACCAGGGGCTTATCATGCCTCCTAGGCTTGCACCGCATCAGGCTGTCTTAATACCAATTTACAAGGATGAGGATCAAAAAGCCACAGTAATGGACTCGGTGGCGAGTGTTAGTGCTGAGTTAATAGAGCAAGGGATACGTGTCAAGGTGGATGATAGGGAAGGTTTTACACCTGGACACAAATTCAATTATTGGGAACTGCGTGGAGTTCCAGTGCGAATAGAGATCGGCCCTAAAGATGTTGCGAATCAATCAGTTGCTTTGGCACGTAGAGATGTACTTGGTAGAGAAGGAAAAAGTATTGTGCCTCAGGAGTCTGTCACATCAGCAGTAAATGATTTGTTGATTGATATACAGCATTCACTTTTGGAACGTGCAACTAATTTTCGTGACAGTAATACCTCTGAACCACGCGATTATGCTCACTTTAAGGAAATAGTGGCGGACGGTTTTGCTTTTGCATGGTGGTGTGGTGGAGAGACATGTGAGACTGCCATAAAGAATGAGACAAAGGCAACAAGCAGATGTATACCTGACAGTGGCTTAGAAGATGAGGATGGTAAATGTATCTACTGTGGAGAAATGTCCACAGATAAAGTTTACTTTGCCAGATCTTATTAGGTGATTAGTGTATCTTCTTCTCGATCGAGATATCCCGTGTTAGCAAGGGTTGAGGCTGTCTTAATTCCGTATGGTATAATTTCGACCTATTGACTAGACCCCTGATTGGCACTTGATTTTAGTGTAAAGCTGGTCAGATGGTGACAAAGGAATAAATGTCATGACACTTTCTAAGGATGCAAAAGCAGAGATAATTAAGGAATTTCAGCGCGACTCTAATGATACTGGTTCACCAGAGGTGCAGATTGGATTGTTGACCAGTAGGATTGAGTATCTAACTGATCACTTGAGGGAACATAAGAAAGACGAGCATTCCCGGCGAGGACTACTAAAATTGGTAAGTCAGCGTAGGAGGCATCTACATTACATGAAGCGCAATGTTCCTGCCAGATATGCTGAGATTATCTCGCAGCTTGGATTACGTAGCTGAGTAGGTTGTTGTTTAGTGTTATATGGGCAAATGCTCGCGAGTCATTGATTTGCCCAGTGTATAAGGGTAAGTTTTCGGAGTCCGGATTGTCTGGTGAGGCATTGGATAGAGAATAGGAAGCAATATTGTGTACGCTTCCTCTCCTGTTTCCAGTCCCTGACCCCCATTTCGGCTAATTGAATTTTTGTTTTACTCCATGCTCGTGTGTGGAGTATTCGCTGTCCTATCATGGAGGTCTTTTAATGTCTAAGCAGAAACAATTTACGAGTAGTATAGGTGGACAAGAGATAATTGTCGAAACAGGTAAGCTAGCAGGATTAGCTGGTGGAGCAGTTACCATTAGACAGGGTGATACAATGTTGCTGGCTACTGCTACTATGTCTTCAAAAGCCCGTTCTGGAATAGACTTCTTTCCTTTGAGCGTTGATTTTGAAGAAAAACTGTATGCAGCTGGCCGTATACCGGGATCATTCTTTAGAAGGGAAGGTCGTCCTAGCGAAGGTGCTATCCTTACCTGTCGTTTAACCGACCGACCATTGCGACCACTGTTTCCGAAAGATCTGCGAAATGAAGTCCAAATTATTATCACTGCTCTTTCTGTGGATGGAAGTATTCAGCCAGACATCCTAGCAATTATTGGAGCTAGTGCAGCTTTGACTATCTCTGATATTCCCTTTGGTGTGTCTCCGTATGAGGGTCCGATTGGAGCAGTACGGATTGGGATGATAGAGGGAGATTTTGTTGTCAACCCTACCTTTGAGCAAATGGACGAATCTGTACTTGATCTACGTATAGCTGGTACGCGTGACGCAATACTGATGGTTGAATGTGGAGCTGATCAGGTTTCAGAAGAAACAATGGTTCAAGCTCTTACTTTTGGACATGAGTCATTGAAACCATTGGTTGACATGCAAGACAAGATGGCTACCGAAGTTGGAAAACCAAAGCGTGATGATTATGAGAGTTTTTCTATAGACGATAATCTTCAGCAAGAGATTCTGGGCAAAGTGAAAACAAAGGTGGCTTCTGTAATACGAGATAATGATGACAAAGTAGCGCGTGAGCAGGCATTAGATACTCTAATGGATGATTTGCTGGTGGATTATGATGGCAACGAAGACGTAGAAATCGGTGATGTAAAGACTTCATTTAAGAATGTAGTAAAGACAGAAGTGCGTAACCGTATTCTAGATGGTGTGCGGCCCGATGGACGTGGATTAAGTGATGTTCGATTGCTTGCAGCTGAGACTGGTCTTAGCCCGAGGGCACATGGATCGGGATTATTCACTCGAGGTGAAACTCAGGTTCTGAGTTTGGCAACTCTAGGTACCCCGCGGGAAGCACAGATGCTTGACACTCTTTCTCCAATGAATGAAAAGCGGTATATGCATCATTACAACTTTCCACCATACAGCACAGGTGAGACTTGGTTTATGCGTGGCCCTAAACGACGTGAGATAGGACATGGTGCTTTGGCTGAAACGGCATTACGAGCTGTTTTGCCAGAAGAAGATGATTTTGCATATACATTACGAGTGGTTTCTGAAGTGCTTTCATCCAATGGTTCAACTTCTATGGCATCAGTCTGTGGGTCTACATTGGCCTTGATGGATGCTGGTGTGCCAATCAAGAAGCCTGTTGGTGGGATCGCAATGGGTTTAGTTAAACAAGATGAGCGCTACGTAATTCTTACTGATATACAAGGAATGGAAGATCATCTGGGCGATATGGATTT
>DCAJ01000074.1:4786-6263 GCA_002311455.1 Anaerolineales bacterium UBA1136
GGATATAAAAATTACTGGAATTACCTCGGAGATTATGGAGGAGGCTTTGTTACAGGCGCGCGAGGCTCGATTAAAAATTCTGGATGTAATGACTGACCATATTGATGTGCCACGTGAAGATATGTCACCTTATGCACCACGTATGATAGTGGTAACCGTGCCAGAAAACAAAATAGGTGCGGTGATTGGTCCAGGTGGTAAGACTATTCGCGCACTCCAGGAGGAAACTGGCGCTAAGATTGATATTCAAGATGATGGGCGTGTGTTTATCGCAGCTCCGGAAGGTCCAGCTGCAGAGGAGGCCCGTAGTCGTATTGAGGCTCTTACGGAAAGTGCTGAGGTTGGACGAATTTACACTGGTAAAGTGGTTCGTACTGAACCATTTGGGGCGTTTGTGCAAATCATACCTGGTAGTGATGGGTTAGTGCATATAAGTCAGCTGGCTGATTTTCGCGTAGAAAAGGTAGAGGATGTTGCCAAGGTAGGTGAAGAGTTGACTGTGATGGTGACTGATGTTGATGCGAATGGAAAGATTCGTTTGTCGCGACAGGCAGTGTTAGAGGGCTGGAGTGTGGAAGAAGCTAGGGAGCGTGATAAACCTCGTAGCGGCAGTAGGAATCGTGGTGGTGGAGATCGCCGGGGTCGAGGTGGCCCTCCGCGTCAATCAGGTCGTAGATAGTTATCTCTATAGATTGGGCCTTATTTGATTTTACTATGAATGATTTAGATGAGATTAGTCAGATATTGGTGTAGATGTAGACTTACAATTTGAATCGCAACAATGTATTGTAATAGATTAATACCGTTGAAATGATCTGAGTTAGCAAAAGATATCTAGGAGCTATACTGTCATAACAAATCAACACATCAAGGTTCGGCTTGCTATTATCGGTGTAGGTAACTGTGCATCATCGTTTGTTCAAGGAATAGTATATTATAAGAATTGCAGTGATGATATTGAAATGCCTGGTTTAATGCATGTAAATCTAGGTGGATACCATATTAGTGATATTGAATTTTCCGCAGCTTTTGATGTTGTTGAGGAAAGGTAGACCTAGATTTTTAAGTGAGGCTATTTGGGAAAGTGCTAAACAAATACAACAAAATTTGCGGATGTTGAAATACTGGGTGTTACTGTTCATAGGGGTATGACTCATGACGGTATAGGCAAATATCTTAGTGGTATAGTTGATATGGTACCTGGTCCAACTGATAACATAGTACAGATTGTCAAAGACACAGGACAGATGTGGTAGTAAGCTATTTGCCGGTTGGCTCTGAGATGGCAACAAAATGATACGTGGAGCAGATACTAGAAAGTGGTTGTGCATTTGTGAATTGTGTACCTGTGTTTATTGCCACTTAGGATTGTTGGCCAGAGCGTTTTCGTGAGCATGGTGTTCCTATTATTGGAGATGACATTAAGAGTCAGGTAGGAGCTACTATCACGCATCGTGTGTTGGCAAATTTGTTCCGA
>DCAJ01000074.1:6322-7032 GCA_002311455.1 Anaerolineales bacterium UBA1136
ATCAGTTTAATTTTGGTGGAAACATGGATTTCTATAATATGATTGAACGTGACAGGCCTGAATCGAACAAAATCTCTAAGGCACAAGCTGTAACAAGCCAACTACCTTATGATCTTGGAGATGATAAGGTACATATTGGCCCTAGTAATTATGTGCCCTGGCTGACGGATCACAAATGGTGTCATATTCGTATGGAAGGACATTCATTTGGAGGTGTGCCGTTAAATTTGGAATTGAAACTGGAAGTGTGGGATTCTCCGAACTCGGCAGGTGTAATGATTGATGCTGTGCGTTGTGCCAAACTGGCATTAGGTCGTGGTGTTTCAGGACCTTTGCGCGAGTCTTCTGCCTATTTCATGAAATCTCCTCCGGTGCAATATACTGATGATCAGGCGCGTAGAATGGTAGAAGAGTTTATATCAGGCGACTAATGCCAGGCAACTCAGTTTGTTGCTTTGAGTCATAAATCAAAAATCAATCCTATCTACCAAATGTTTTCACAATGACTGGTGAAAACCCTCTAACTGCAGTAACTCCAATAGATTATTTGATGCTTGGTACTATTACTCGGGATGTGAGTAGTAGTGGCCAATATTCTCTTGGAGGTACAGTGGCTTATAGTAGCCTTATGGCAAATTCTATTGGGTTACGGGTTGGTATTGTATCGTCAATGAGCTCAGACTTGAATCTTTCTCCATTGGAGGAAACCG
>DCAJ01000001.1:0-3001 GCA_002311455.1 Anaerolineales bacterium UBA1136
TACGTGCCTTTAGTTGCATGGCCAAATAACGTGAATACAAACGAGATTGAGTTAACCCTCCGCCATGGAACCATAATCCCTCTTGTTGAGTAGGCTTCCACATGTTCCGCAATTCACCTTCCCATGGGCCAGGGTCATACTTTGTTCCTGATCCAAGCCCCCAGCATCTTCCAACCTTTGCTGCTACCTCTTTAGATATTAGATCGGCAATCCAGGTGTTCATAGGCTTATATCCAGTCGAAAATACGATCAAATCTGCTTCTATTTCCGAACCATCACTAAGCACAATCCCATCCTCTGTTATTCGTTCAATACTTACTCCACTTCTCAGCTTGATGTCTCCCCGAATAATCAATTCAGAAGCTCCAACATCAATGTAGTATCCAGAACCCCTATACATATACATCATCTCCAAACCAGCAAGATCTTCTCCAAAGGTAAGCATAAACCCAGCATTCTCTAATCCTTTATAATAATCACGGTCCTCGGCAGCAATCTCAGCCCAAAATGGTATCATCTCCTCCCGCATAACCTGATAAGGAACGGCAGCGCCAGCCAAATCCTCCAGCAAGTATCTAGCTCAAACATCACCGCTGCTCGCCCAGCATCGTGTGTTTCCAGGGATTTAGAAAACACCGATCCCATCGTCCAGCCTGTTTCTGAGGTAATCCTGACATATCTTTATTATATAATGGTTGTTCAGGAGGTTAGTCAATGCCCAATAATAACATAATCACACAAGTAGAAAGTCTTCCACACCTTATACGTACACAAACAGCTGAATTAAATGAGCGCGTTTGCAATCTATTTACCAAGAGAATGTGCAGTCACATTGACCACATAATTACCACCGGATGCGGCGATTCCCATATGGCAGCAATAGCAACCGAACTAGCATTTGAAGAACTTACCCATATATCAACGGAGCCGCTAAACGCATTAACAGCAGCCCGGTACGCTATCGCCACTCGACAAAACAATCTAAGTAAGAACACTCTAGTGATAGGTACATCTGTGTCTGGAACAGTAATAAGGACACGCGAAGCCATAGGAGTGGCTCGAGATCAAGGTATGACCACAGTTGCTATTACTGCTAATCCAACCTCTCCATTTGGAACCGTTGCAAATCATATACTAGACTGTACAGTACCTGACTTCATTGATTTCCCAGGAGTACGTTCCTACAGAGTGTCTTTACTAGTCCTCTATCTTATAGCAATAAGAATAGCCGAAGCCAGAGATTCGATCACCACTAACAAAGCCGCTGAATTACGCAGTCAAATTATAGATAGCGGTGACTCCATTGAAGCAACAATTGAAGCCACTCGAAGTGCAGCTATAGATCTAGCCGAAAAGCTTTCAACACAAAATTATTTCGTATTCGTTGGGCACGGACCAAATTACGCTACAGCTATGTTCGGCGCAGCTAAACTCCTAGAAGCAGCCGGGACTCATGCGCTTGCCCAGGACACGGAAGAATGGGGCCACCTACAATATTTTACAAATACGGACATAGACACCCCTACATTCATAGTGTCACCGGGCTGCAGAAGTCACACGAGAACAGCCGAGATGCTTATTCCCATGAACAGAATAGGACGCTATACAATAGGGATCTGCCCAAAGGACGACACTAAAGTAGGTAATCAATGCAATGTCTTTTTGCCTGTCGTTGGCAACACTCCAGAAATATTTTCTCCGATAGTTTATCCAACACCAATAGAGCTGTTCGCGGACTACCTAGCCTCAAACATCGGAGAAGACTACTTCCGAGGTTTTAGAGAACTTTACGATGTCACCGAGCTCACTCCACTAACAGGCAATAGCATCCGCACTAGTACACCAGTTTCATTAACTGAGATATTACAGCTTCGTGGATAATACATGTATTGCAGTTTCAATCTAAAACCAGGATGTCACTCGATGCCCGAAATTAACTCAAGTCCTTCACGAATGATAGCGAAGAAAGTCACTGTGATAGGTGACGCTGCAGTTGACATGCTCATCCAACTACCTAAATCACAGCAAGACACAACTTCATTCAACGAAATTAGGCCAACTCTTTCGCCAGGAGGAACTGCAGGTAACACTTCTGTAACACTTGCTCGCCTCGGAATTGATGTAGACATGCTGTTTGCCATTGGATCTGATAGTTACGGAAAATATCTAAGGCGTGCGCTAGATCAAGAACTGGTAAACACAAAGCATGTTTATGTCTCACCAGACCACTTTACCCTCCATGTAAACGTAATAATCGACCATTTAGGTGAACGGCATTTCGCTGGAAATCCCTATGGTGAGCCAGCGTCCGTGTATTATCCTCCAGAGAAAGTGCCTATTGACTCTATTGCCCAATCTAGCTGGCTCCATGCTAGTGGCTCTAGATTTGACTATGGCACCACGCCACTAGCTATACTAAAGTCAATGAAGATAGCAAAAGAACATAACATACCAGTCTCACTAGACCTTAATTTACGTAACTCAAACAACCGGTTATCTAAACAATACAGACAAGCCATTGCAAAAGCAATCGATCTTGCAGATTATGTGTTAGGTTCAGCCAATGACGAAATATCACTCTATACACAAATAGAAGATAAGCATACTGCAGCACTCGCACTTTCATCTGGTAAGAGAACCGTCATATCCAGACTAGGAGAAAATGGATGCCTAGTAGTTACACCAACCGGAGATATTACCTTGATACCAGCTTACAAGGTACCAGTTGTAGATACATTAGGAGCAGGTGACACATACAACGCAGGATTTATATCTGCACAATTAGACGGCGCTTCCACAATCGAAGCTGCTCGCACAGGTAATGCTATCGCTGCGCTCTGTGTATCAAATGAAGGAGTAACGCAAAATATTACTCGTGAAACATTAGATGCCTTATTGGGAAACTGAAATTTAATCATCCCAACAATATTCTTGATCTATAATGGACAATCACAGTATGACTACAAATCGCACTCTCAACAAAAATCCTGATCCGGCATAT